>JALYOB010000085.1 GCA_030857085.1 Acidobacteriota bacterium
GGATCAGCGGCAGCGACATGGTGCGATCACCACGGATGACGTGCTCGATGGGCCGATTTTCGAGGCGCTGATCGAAGAGCTGAAGAAGCCCACCATCCGCCTGCAGAATGCCGCCTCCGCGAAACAACGGCTGTACGACCGCTTGAGTGAGGCGTGATGACCGAGCGAGCTGCCGCGGTTGCGCCGCATCGCGCGACGATTCTCGTCGGCTTCGGGGCCTTCGGTCTCGACGTGCTTCGCCGGTTTCTGGCGAGCACCGCGCCTCGCGGAATGCTCGTGTGGGATGACGCGCCTGGAGGTGCCGCTCCGAGCGAGCGGCATCTCCGCGATCTCGCGCTGCTCTGGGTGCCGGACCGCGCCGCGCGCGAAGCGGGAGACGTCGAAAGCGCGCAGGAGGGGAACGCACTCGAGATGATGCGCGACCTCTACCGGCAGATTCAGCCGCTGGAGGGCAGCGACCATCTCGACGACCGTTTCGCGAAGCTGCTCGTCGAGACGGCGGAGACGCTGTTGTCGGCGTCCGCGCGCGCGACGCGCACGGACGCGCTGCCGCTCGGCCTCGACGTGATCGTGCTCGCGCGGCCGACCGGGCGCGAGGTCATCGGCACGCTCGACCGCCTGCTCGTGCGGGGCATGGAGACGCTTGCGAACCATGGAAACCTGCAGCGCGCGGTGCAGGGCGCGCAGACGCTGAACTTCGTCGGCGTCTACGATTTCGAGAACTACTGGGACCGCTCCGAGGGCGGACGCACGATCCGTCGCGCCGTGCATGGATCGGTCGAGCAGTGGCAACAGAGACGTACCGGCGGCAAGCCGGCATTCGGCCGCTTCTATCTCGTCGACAGCCACACGCGTGACGCCGTTCGCGAGCCGTTCGTGCGCGTCGACGAGATCAGTCTGTTTCTCGAGTTTCTGCTCTTCGAGGGACAGCGCGGCGGCGAGCTGCAGCGGATGTATCAACCGGCCGGTCCGTTCGAGTCGGCGGTGTCGACCTTCGGCATCCGGCTCATGGAACGCAGCACCGGTCTCCTCGGCCGCCTCGCCGCCGCCCGCTTTGCCATCGCGTGGCTCGAGTATCTCGGCGGGGCGTCGCCGTACATCGATGCCGACTCATCGAACCTGCGCGACCGGCTCGATGAGTACGAACCGCAGGCACTCGATCGTCTCCTCGAAGCGGACACGCTGCGGCAGGGAATCGACGGCGGACTGGCCACGCTGGAGAGCGAGCTCACCGCGCTTCCGGTCGAGATGCCGGACTGGCCACAGCAGGTGCGGCAGCGCTACACCGCCGCTGCCGGAGAGCTGGAGGCGAAACTGTCGAAGGACGCGCAGTCGCAGATGGCGAAGATCTCCGGCTCTTCGCTCGGGCGGTTGCCGGACGATCTGCGCAACGCCATCGATGCCGATCTGCGCGACGCACGCTATCCGCGGACGATCGGCGCGGTCATCACCGAAATCGAAACGGCGCTCGAGGCGCTCGACGCACCCGAGTTGCCGGCGGCGCGAGAAGACGGTGCCGGCGAACTGCTGAATGGAATGGCAACGCTGCATGCCGACTACGCGCGCTTTCACCGCGAGCGCGTGCACGTCGAAGGTCTGCGGCGTTTCTGGCCGCTGCTCGCGCTCGCGCTGGCCGCTGGCCTCACGCCGGTCGTGCACGAGCTGCTGAGTGACGTTCCGAAGCCGGCGTCACTCCGCTTCTTCGCCGATCGCGCGTACGCACTGCTGCAGTGGATCAACAATCCCGCCGCGCTCGGGCTGCTTCTGTTCACGTTGCTGTGGCTCGTCGGTGCGGCCGCGCTTCACCCCCGCATCGCAGCGCGGATCGACAGGGCGCGCCGCTTCTATCTCGACAGCGATCGCGGGCGCTTCATCGATCGGATCCGCAGCGGTCTTCGTCCCGGCGGCGCATTGCGGCAGGAGATCGACCATCGCGCCGACCGCGTGCTGCACGAGATGACGCGCAGCGTTCGCGGCATCGTCAGCCGCGAGCTCGGGCGCCTGCTCGACCGCCTGCGCGAGCGCCGCCGCGAGATGCTCTGGCTTCGCGAGCAGTTGCGCGGATTCCTGCGCATTTACGGCATCACCAGCGAAGACCTGAAAGTCGAAGCGGGATCGCTCCTGCGGCACGGCACCGGCGTGCGCCACGCCATCGAGCGCGGCGAAGACGTCGAGACGATGTCGAGCAGCAATCCGGCGGGGCCGGGCCGCTTCCGGTCCGTGCAGGCGAGCCACGGTCCTTTCGCCGGCTGGAGCGAGCGTTACAGCCGGGCGTTTCTGGCGCCGCTCGAGTTTCTCGAAGAGCTGAGCCAGCTCTATCAGGACCCGTTTCAGCAGGAGCTCTCGCGACCCGGCGCCGGCCCCGAACAGCAGCGCCTGACCCGCGAGATGCGCGACTTCGTGACGCACCGCCGGCCGCTGGAGCTCGCTTTTCAGTTCGAAGCGCAGGAGGGCGTGCCGCCCGACCGCCGCTATTGCCTGATGCCGAATCTGTGGCGCGGACTCCCGGGCGTACTGCCGGCGCTGTCGGACATCGGGATCGGAGACGCGGCGGTGTTTCGCGCCGACCGCGAGACGGGCCGCGCGTATCTGCTGCGCCTGCAGACCGGCGTCGAACCGAAGTGCCTGCTGTTGGAGGGTGAATGAACACGTTCGATCAGACCGTGCTGCCCGCAGGACTGCTGCTGGCCGCAGCCGCCGGCGGCTTCTTCGCCGACCGCGCTGCGTTGGCACGTCGCGGTCCGTCGCGCGATCGCGGCGACTTCTGGGCGCGGCTCGTCGCGCGCGTCTGCCTGTTTCTCGCGCTGCCGGTCCTGCTCTCCGGCGCGGCTGCGCTTTTCCCCGATTTGTGGCGCAGCGGCTGGCATCTCCAATTCGATCTCACGGGGCGGGCCGGCTGGCCATCAGCGCTCGCGTATCGCGTCGCATTGCTGATTCCGTTCGCCGCGTGGGCGGCGCTGCTGTTGTTCGGCATCGCCGAAAAACCGGGTGGAAGGGATGCCGGCCGGTGGCTCGCCGGCGCGATCGGCACCGGCAGCTCGCGCCGCTGGATCCTCGTCTGCGCCATTCCGCTCGCCGCGATTCTCTTCTTCACCCACTCGGACCTCGGCGGAGGCGCGGGCGCCTATCCCGGCGCGGCGTGGGGGACGCTCGCGGTGCTGCTCGTCTGCGTCGCCGGCGTGGCCGCGAGCGCAGGAACGGACGTCGTGGACACGGCGGTCGTGCAACCTGTTCGCACCGCGCCTGTTCCGCAGTTACGCCCCTGGCCCGAGGCACTGCAGGCGCAGGGGATTGCGCTGCGGCAGCTCGCGACGTGGCGGGAAACCGAGAAAGCGCGGAGTGTGCGGCCGGGCGCCGAGCCGCTCGCGCGGCGCCTCGAGCAACAGGGGGCGAAAGCGGTTGCGCCGGAGCTGATCGAGGCGGTCGACGCGGTGCTCGCCGGCGATTCCGACGAGGAGAGCCGCAGCCGCGTCGTGTTCGCACCCGACAACTGCGGGCAAGCGGAGGTTGTTGCGCTTGCGGCAGACCTGCTCGATCAAAGCGTCCACGCGACGACGCTCGTCATCACGGCGGGTGATCCGCGAGCTCTGGCGGCGCAGTTCCAGCGATGGCTGCCGGGGCGCCGCGTCGTTGCCGCTGTGACGCCGGTCGACGTCGAGTCGCCGGCCATGCTGATCGTTGCCGACGCGCAGTCGCTGTCGGACGGACTGCTGCCGAAGCTCAAAAATCCGCTGCTCGTCAAACGTTTCGGTCTCGTCGTCTGGTGGCACCTCGAGGCGTACACCGGCGTGCTGGCCGCAAATCTCTGGGCCATCTCCCGCCGGCTGCATCGCCTGCTCCACGCCACTGGCCGTTCCGACGTACGCACACTCGCCTTCATGCGCAGCATGCCGCACGGGAACGCGCAGATCGCCGCCTTCGTCCGCAGCCTTCTGCCCCATTCGTTGCCCGTGACCTCGCAGGTACACGTCGAGCCGCGCGCGCCGCGCGCCCTGCATCTCCATCTCCTCGAGTCGCATCAAAGCTTCTTCGCCCGCGGCGAAGGTCGGAACGTGCAGGAGCGGAATCGTCATCTGCCGCTCGTCGCCGCGAAAGTTTCGGTCGACGAAGGATGGCCGACGTCGCTCGAGGTACCGGCCGACGTCGACGATTCCGAGACGCACTCGTTCCTTCAGCTTCCCGCCGGCAATGCGCTCCTCGGCGATGTGCTGAAGCCCGACGCCGCAACGTCGGGAGCCGAGATTCGCGGCATTCGCGACAGCGAGGTGCTTTCGCTGATGGAGATCGTGGGGCAGGGAGGCCGCGCGTCGGCCGACGGTCTGCCCCATCACGTCGGCGTGACGCTCCCCGCGAACCCCTACGTGGCGCACGTGCTCTCGACCGCCGCGGCGAACGGCGGCAGCGTGCAGGCGTCGCGGCGGCTCGTGCCGGCAGTCGCGCATCCGAGCGTCATGCGCCGCCATCTGCTGCTCGCGCTCGACGAACTGCCCGACACGTGGAGCGGTTTGCGGCGCGACTTTTTCTGGAACCAGGACCTGATCCGCGACACGCTCGAGCAGATCGCGCGCGAGGGAAAGCTGTCGCGCAAGGAAGTGCGATTCCTCGACGAACAAGGCGAGCTGCGGCGCGAGCACGAATACAAGAGCCAGCGGGCTTCGGCGGGCGAGCGCAGGCCGCTCGACACGATCGGCGCGAAGTTGATCGACGTTCGCGATCCCTCCGCCGGCCATGAGCCCGACGAAGGCGTGCGCATGCGCGTCGACCCGGAGCGGCTCACGATCCAGGCATATCCGCACCGCGTTTTCGTGCGCGGCGGCCGCCGCTACCGCGTGCGCGAGTGGAGCTCGATCGCGGAGGCGATGGCCGACTCGATCCGCTGCGATCGGGACAACGTCCACAGCCTCACCTGGCGGCTGCGGCAGGCGTCGATCTATGGCATCGAGCCCACCGGCGCGCCTGTCGGCGCAGGCGAGCGCCGCAAGCTGTTCACGCGTTTCACTGCGTCGGTCCGCTACAGCGAAGAAGTGAGCGGGACATTCCGGATGATTCCCGACCTCACGACCGGCACGATGAAGGAGCAGAAGCTCGGCTTCTCGGAGCCGATCGAGCAGAGCTTCGCGACGCGCGCGCTCATTCTTCGCTTCCCCGAGGAAGGCGATGCCCTGGCGCTCGTCTCTCTGGCGCAGGCGCTGCGGCACGTGCTGCCGGTGCATCTGGGCGTCGAGGAAGACGCACTCGAGGTGCTTCCACTCATCGATCAAAAGGTGCAGGGCCGCACGATGTGCGGGCTCGCCATCGTCGATTTGTATCCGCGCGGCATCGGCCTCGTCGACGCTATCGGCGACGACAACTCGTTCCTGCTGCAACTGCTGCAGTGGACGCGCGACTGGCTCATCGCCTGTCCGTGCCGCGACGATCACGGTTGCGAGCGGTGTCTCCAGTCCCGCGTATCGGCCGTTCTCAACAGCGAGCTGCGGCCAATGCGAGCCGCGGCGCTCGAACTCCTGCAACAGGTGGTGTGAACCGATGCTGATGACCAGATCCCGTTCCGAGCTCAATGAGATTCTCGACTCCCTGCGCAACTGGGAGACGGCGCCGCCGCGCGCGCGGCGCTTTCATGACGTGCGGCGCGAGCTGGAGTCGCAGGTGCGCGTATCGCTTGCGTCGTGGTGGCCGTGGGTGGGCGACGAGGTGCTCGCGCGCTATCGCGACCGCGTGCGCCGCCTCAGTGACGTGGCGGAATCTCTCGTGACGCTCGTGGCCGACGCCGAGCGGCTCGAGTCCGAGGTTCGCGTGCTCGAGGACAGCCTCACGCCGGCGGACGCGGAGTTGTCTGCCTGGATGCGCGGCCTCTGTCGCGACTGGATTGCCACGCTCGGCCGCCTCGGCGTGACGTGCGATCGCACGGCCGATCTCTTTGCCGAGCAGAACGTGCTGGCTACTACGGAAAAGGCCGTTCGCCTCCACGACGAAGTGCTGCGCGAGCTGCGCGCCGCCGACGAGATCGTCGCGAAAATCGGCAGCGTGCGCACCGTCGCGTTGTCCGGCCGCCTTCCGGAGTTCCGGAAGCGCCTGTACGACAAAGGGGCGCACCTGTCATGGCTCGCCGAGTTCCGCGCGCTCGTTGAACCGCTCGCGGCGTTCGCCGGCCGTGTCGACACGCCCCCGCCCGAGGTCGCGTCGCTGACGCATGCGTTGCGAGAAGCGCGCGGCTGGTCGCGACAGCTCGATGGAGAAGGCGCGCAGGAACTGCAGGCCCTGACGGCGCGCGACATCACACACGGTGACTTCGAACCGGAGCCCGCCGAGTTGCAGACGCTGCTCGCGCAGGCGAACGCGTTATGCGCGCGGCTGATCGCACGCGCAAACGAGCTCCGCGCCGAGCGGCTCGCTGCGCTCCGTTTGCAGATGACCGATCTGCGGCGCGCCTGCGGTCCGCAGACGGAGCTCGACCTCGAGCTCGCGGAGCTCGAGGCGCAGCCGTACGATCACCCGCAGCTCTTTCGCGAGTGGATGAACGACGCGGACGCTTTCGTCGAGCACTTCCACGCGATTGCACAGACGCATCACGGCGAAATCGATCGGCGCCTGGACGAGGCCCGCGAACGGGTCGAGAAAATGCTCGACGCGCTCGACGCGCGGCCGCTCTCGAATGAGGTGCGAAAGAACGTCACGTTGCTGCGCCGCGACCTCGGCCAGATGCCGCGCGACAGCGGCACGCGCGACATGCTGCAACAGCTCCGGCGGATGGCCGAGGCCGAACAGGAGGTGGCCGCGCTCGCCGCGCGCGCCGAGGCCGAGCTGGTCGAGATCGATCAGCGGCAGCGGCAGCTCACGGTGCGCAACGAAGCGTTGCAGACCGAGATCGCGCGCGTGAAGCGGCTGAAGATCGAGACGCACGATCTGTCGGACCGGATCGCGGCGCTGTCGGACGAGTCGGTCCAGGTCTCACTCGAAGAACGGCGGCGTCAGATCGACGAGCTGTCGGGCGAGCTCGATACGGTCGAAGCAGCGTTCATCGACGGCTGTCGCCGCGTCCTCGCGGAGCGCGTCGCGGCGATCGAGCGAATCATCCGCGCGTTGCGGACGGCCGGTGTCACCGATGCATCCGCGCCGTCGCCGGCGATCGACGCCGCCACCGGGTTGCGCGATGCGACCGAGGCGGTGCTCGCCGCGCGTGGACAACACGACGCGCTGATGCAACGGGCACACGAGATCGCGACTGAGCTCGAACTGCAACGGCAGCAGGCGCAGGATGATCTCTCCGCACTGCGAAGCGACGACCTCGGGCCCGCCGATCGCGAGCTCGCCGCGGCGTTGATGCAGGAGCACGAGCCGGAGGGGTTGCCGGAGAGCCGCGCGCTTCTGGAGCGCATCGAGTGGATCGCCGCCGTGCGCGACAAATGTGCGATGTTCTTCGAGCGTTTGCGCATGGAGGAACAGAGCGCGCGCGAGCGTCACGCCGTGTTGCTGGCGCGGCTGCGCTCGTTCAACGACGAGCAGTTGCGGCGTTTCTGTCCGGAACTGGCGGACCGTGTCACAGCACTCATCTACGGCATCCCCGCGCATCCGCGCCACTGGGCCGCGGTCCACCACCAACTCGACGTTGCCGGAGAGCTTTTCGACCGCGTGGAGACGCAGGCACGGCGCCTCGCCGCCGAGGAACTCGAAGAGGCCACAGCCGTTCTGCGCCAGCGCCTGGGCGGTTCATCCGGCGCGTCATTCCGCACGACCGCGCAAGCGCTGCTCGATGAGGTCGAGGTACGGAAAAACGAGTCGCTCGCACCGGTCACTCTGCGCCTGCGCGTGCTCGGCGCCGCGAACGCGGCCGGGGGAAAACGATGAACGCATTGCGATGGCCTGCTCTCGATCTGCAGGCGAGTGCGATTCCGGAGCAGCTCGCGTACGAGCGGGGGATCTGGGGGAAGGTGCACGGCGCGCCGTCCGACTACCGCTGGATCGCAAAGACGGCCGCCTTCAACGGTCCGCGGACTGGCCTCGAGCGGGAGCTGACGTTCGGCGCAGAAGACGCGCCGGCAACGTTCACCGCGTGGAGCGTGCGCGGCAACACGTGCTACGCGATCTCCTGCTATCCGAGTGCGGCGCGCGATGCGTCGAGCCGTTCCGGCTTTCTCGAAAAACAGATCGTTCAATGGGAGCGTCCGGCAGCAACACCCGCCGCACTCGCGGCACTGCTGCTGTCGCCTGCAGTGGCCGCATTCGATGCGTCCATTCATTGGGAAGACTCGAACGATCCGCGCTGGGCGGAGCGAGACTTTTCGCTCGATCTCGACGAGGGCTCACATCGTCCGCTTCCGGTCGCCGGCCTCGAGGCGGCGATCGAGCACGGTCTGCGCACGTTGCGGACGGCCGTGTCGCAGGAGGGGCTTGCGGAGCTGTACGCGTCGCTGCTTGCGGGCGGCCGCGCCGTGGCGCTCCGCGAGTCGAAGGAGCCGCTTCCTCCCGCGGCGCTCGCGGCGCTGCTGCTGCCGCTGCCGCGCGCGCTCGCCGATACCGTCTCGATGACGGCCTGGCTGCCGTCCAATCGCGTGAGTGACGCCGAAGAACTGCGCCGGCAGTGGACCATCATCGCGGCGGGAGCAAGCGCGATCCCGTCGCTCGAGGTAACGCCCGACCGCGAGCAGGTCGAGCGTGGGCGGCTGATGGCGAGTTGCGTGTTTCAGGGAGATCCCTCGCCGCTGGTGGGAAGTGCCGACAGCGGCGCGCCGATTCGCCTCACGTTGTGGGGCCCGTCGGCGGCGGGCAAGACCGTGCTCCTCGCGAACCTCTATCTACAGCGCGACGACGACTGGGATGTCTATCCGACCGGGAAGTCTCTCGCCTTTGTCCAGCACATGCGCGGCCGCATGCAGACCAGCAACTTTTTTCCACCTGCGACTACCGTCAACGACGTCCAGGGGATCGAATATCTCTTTCGCCATCGCCGGACCGGTGTGAGCGCCTCACTCGCGCTGGAAGACCGCGCCGGCGCCGATTGGGAGAGGCTGGCTGCAGACGGTGACGGGGACGTCGCCAACCTCAAGAAGCGTCTCGCCGCGGCGGACGGGCTCGTGCTCCTGTTCGATCCGCTTTCGGATCAGGCGACGCTGGGCGAGCGGGTGTGGAGCACGCTCGAGCTCGTGCACGTGGACGATCAGCGCGGCGTGCAGAAGGACGAACGTCCCATCGCCGTTTGTGTGTCGAAGGCCGACGTGCTGATCGAGACGGCGGAGGATTTTCTCTCCGCCCGCGACACGCCCGATCTCTTCGTCCGGCAACGCGTACCGCCCGCGATGATCGACGCGCTCGATCGCTTCTGCAGCAACTACAGGCTCTTCCCCGTTTCCGCCGCGGGCGTTCGTCTGCGGCATGGCGTGGTCGAGCCGGCGGTGTTCTTCGACGAACAGTTGCAGCCGCGCATCTGTCCGGGTGGCCGGGCGTTCAACCTGATGACGCCGTTCTCCTGGCTGCTCGATCGGCTGACGGAGGCACGCTCGTGACGCCGCTCTCCGCCTGGCCCGCGCTTCAGGCTGGCGGCCGGCCCTTGCCGTCCGTCCTGCATTACGAGCGCGCCGTGTTCGGCAAAGTGCATGGAGCGCCATCGGATTTTCGGTGGATCGCACGCACTCGTCGTTTTGCGGAGGGTGCCACCGACCCGCAGCGCGAGCTGAACATCGGCGGAGAAGACGTTCCCTCCACCTTTCAGGCATGGCGCTGCCTCGGCGACCGCTACTTCGCCGTGAGCGTGTATCCGAGCCGCTCCGTCGACGCCGCCGGGCGTCGCGGCTTTCTCGAGAAGCAGGTACTCGAGTGGCGGCGCCCGCCCGACGTGCCGGCGGCGCTCGGCGCGCTCGTGCTGCTTCCTCATGTCGCGGCGATGAGCGACGCGATCTGGTGGCACCGGCTGGGGGAGGAAAACTGGTCGAGGCCCGATGCCTGGCTCACCCTCGACGATGCGGACCATGAGGCGATCGAGCTCGATGAGGGTGCGATCGCCGCCGCAATCGACCGCGGACGCGATGCATTGCGCGCCGCCGCCGGCTCGCAGGCGCTGACGCAGTTCTATGCGCAAATCGTGAACGGCCGTCGTCCGGCGTTTCTCTCGGAGGTGTCCGCGCCGCTGCCACCGGAAGCGCTCGCGTCGCTCCTTCTGTCGCTTCCGCGCGAGCTCGCCGACGGTATCTCCATCTCCGGCTGGGTGCCTTCGGCCCGTCCGTCGCTGACGGATCTCGCGACGCGCTGGGATGTGCTGGTCGCGCCGTCGCGTCCTTCCTCGGCGATCGTCGCGCAGCCGTCGGAGCGTGCGTGGGCAATGGCGGAAGACCTGCTCGCGGCGGAGCCGGGCCTCGTCTCGCTCGCAATGATCGAGACCGCGGTCGAAGAGTTCGACGTCGAGGAGCCTGAGGTACTGGTGCCGCTGCCTGATGACACGTACGGTCGTCCGGACGCGTTGCTCGAGCTCGCGCCGCCCGACGACGCCGCGGCGACGATTCTTCACGACCTGTACGCGTTCGCGCGCGCGCCGCAACGGCGCTGGCTCGACGTCGCGTCGCTGCCGCGGCCCGGCATTGCGACGAGCAGCGCGCGACAGTCCGCGGCTCGCGTGCTGCTCGAGTGGGTCGGGCAGGTGCGCGCGCAGCGTCCACCTTACGCGCACGAAGAACAGTGGGGCGTGAAAGTGGACTTGTTGCGCAGCGCGGCGCTCGTGCTTTTGCCCCAGCCGTTGACCGTGCAGGCGATCGGATTGCCGGACGTCCGCAGCCACGTTCCGGCGCTGCTGTTCGGGCTCTTGCTGAACAGCCGCGAGTGCGACGCTTTGTCTTCGCTCGGTGAAGACGCGCTGCGCGATGCGGTCGCGCAGAGTCTCAACTGCAGCGGTGCGCGCCGTTACGAGGCGAAGATGTGGCACTGGCTGCGCGAGTGGCGCGGCGCGACGAGCCGCAGCAACGTGCGAGCGATTCTCGACGAGGCGTTGCGCAATCAGGCGGCGTGACCGGTCACGCCGGCGCGAGCTCGCCGAACGTCGCGCCGCGGCCGATCGCCGGCGGCAACTGATGCAGCGCCGTCGCCGCGGCCGCGGGATCGAACGACTCGGCGTCGAAGGCCAGCTCCGCGACCGATGCCAGCCGCGCGTATTGCGCCTTCGTCGCAAGCAGCAGCTCGCGTTGATACGCGACGGCGTGGAGCGCGGCACTCGCCGTCGCGCCGGGGGCGTGGTAGATCGTCGCGATTTCGACGTGCTGCCGGTGG
>JALYOB010000469.1 GCA_030857085.1 Acidobacteriota bacterium
CCTCCGAGGAACTCCGAGGAACTCCGAGGAACTCCGAGGAACCGAGTAAACCCCGCGTCGTCGCGGCCGTGTGGGCGTTATGCGCAGAGACCGACGAAGAAGCCATGCGCCTCGCGGCCAGCTCGCGGATGATGTTCACGCTCTTCTTTCGCGGACAGTTGATCCCGATTCCGCCCGTCGAGAAGGCGCTCCGTTTTCTCGAACAGCAGCCGCCGTCGGACGACCCGTTCAAAACGCAGCGGCGTGCGATCGTCGGCGCGCCGGCCACGGTGCGCGCCGGCATCGAAGCGGCGGCGCGCGAGTACGAAGCGGACGAAGTGATGATCGTGACGATCACGTACGACCACGCCGCGCGGCGGCGTTCGTACGAACTGATTGCGAACGAATTCGCGCTCACCGCGCGTCGTTGAGCAGCAGCACGAGCTCGAGCGCGCGCATGTCCGAATGCGCGCCGACGGCGAGCCGGTATTCGCCGTCCTGCAGCTCGATGGCGCGCAGACGATCGAGGTCGGCGCGGCTGACGCCGTACTCCTTCGCGAACGCCACGTGCTCGGCGGGGACGAGCGACTCGATCTCCGCATCGGTGAGCAGCGGCTCGCCGGCGTAATTGAAGTGATCGCAGCCGAACTGCTCGCCGCATTGTTCGCACGGCTTCGGATCGTTGAAGTCTTCGAGCTCGCTCGCGGTCAGCACGCGCGTCACGCCCGCTTTGCGCTCGCGCACGTACGTGAGGCCGCTCTCGCTCGTCGAAAGAACGTCGAAGCGCTGAAACGGCTGGCGGTCATCGCTCATGCGGCGCAGTCTATCGCTCGCGAATCTGCGCCGCCACCCACTCCGCCTCCCGCTTCGACGCCATGTACTTCACGGCCGGAATCTTCCTGCCCATGTCGGTGTGCAGCTCGACGTCATAGAACGCCTGCGCGCGTCCGCCGGTGACCTGCGCGCCGATCTTGAGCGTGACCGCGCGGAGCTGATTGCGCGGCAGCACCTGCTCGCTCGTGCGCCCGAGCAGCGTGCGCCGCACGATGATCTGATCGCGCCCGAGGATGACCGTGCTGCGGCCGAAGAGAATGTCGAGGCTGTAGTAGGCGAGCGGAATCGCGATCAGCGCGAAGATCGCGGTGACGCAGCCGGGCACGTCGTCGATGGCGAAGAGCACGATCACGATCCCGCACCAGAGCGCGCTGAACAGGGCCGCGCTCCAGCCGAGCTTCGGCGCGAGCAGCGCCTCGAAGTGGAGCTCGCGTCCGGCCGCGCTCTGCCGCACTTCGCACTGTGCGGGCGGCCGCGGCGCGGGTGCGGTCACCGGGACGGCATGCACGCGATCGGCAGCGACATCCGTGCGGAACACCGGCACGTTGAAGAGCCCCGCGTAATCGAGGCCGGGAAGCTCCGCGTCGACGGTGAGCCGCCAGACGACGCCGTACGCATCGCTGCTCGTCTCGCTCGGCAGCGCGTCATCGGGAATCGCGAACGCGATCAGAATCGCGACGCCGTTCATCGTCCGCTGCACCGACGAGGCGGAGAGCTCGTGCTCTTCCTGCCACTCCACCGATTCATCCGTGCTGTCGCTGCCGCGCGTGCGGCGGATGGAGGTGAGCCGCACGATGATCGACGGCGATTCGGCGATGCGCGCGTACGGCACTTCGACCCGGCCTCGCAGCAGGCCGCCGACCGGCGCGGGCATCGCGTCGAGGATGAGCATCGAGCGGCGGAAACGCATTGCGCGCATCGATCCGCGTGCGGCCGAAATCAGCAGGCCGAGGCCGACGAGAGGAAAGAGAAAAGCGAGGAGAGCGAGGCGATTGCCGTTGCGGATCTCCGGCGGCACGAGGATCACCACAGGCGAGGAGATCGCGTTCCACAGCAGGGCAAAAAACCAGAGTGCGAACGTGCCGGTGGTGTTGCTGTCGGCGATGCGGCCGCTCGCCCATTGCGGATTCCACCGCCACGGCTCGCGCGGATGCTGACTCTGCAGCATGGCCGCGGCCGCACTGCTTCTGCTTCCCGAAATGCCGATGCCGATGACGGCCAGCCCGGCGGCGGTGAATGCAACCGCGAAACATCCGAGGAGGACGAGCCGCTTGATGTCCGCCTGATGCTGTTGCAGGTCGCGCACGAGCATGACGCCGGCAAAGATGCCGGCGGCCGCGAACGGCAGCCCGAACGCAATCAGACACCCCGCGCCGAGCGTCCGCGCCGTACGTTCCTGCATGGGCGGAAGTATAGGAGGAGGAGCACAGCGGCTGACGCCGCTGCGCGTTATCCGTCATCCGTTCTCCGTTCAGGGCGCTGAGCTGGCCTGAGCGGAGCAACGGACAACGGACAACCGATAACCGACAACCCAACGCACGGCTACGGTTTCTTCAGATCCCTCGCCGTGTCGTCGATCGCCTCGTTGATCTTGCGTGCGACTTTGCCGACACCGGCCTGGAAGCCGCCGGCGGTTTTCTCCGCGGCGCCCTGTGCTTCGAGGTCGTCATTGCCCGTCGCGTGGCCGAGTTTTTCCTTCACGGAACCGACGAGTTTGCGTCCTTTGCCTTCGAGCTCGTTGTCGTTGTGAATCGCCATTTGTCGAATCTCCTTCGCATGCAGAACATCGCAAGCAGAGTGCCGAGGACGTACGCCAACGGACGGACAAAGTGTGAGGAAATGCCCAAAATGCGCTCAATTCGTCATGTCCCCCGAAAAACGCGTCCTGATCGTGGAAGACGACCCGGCCATTCGTACGCTGCTCGAAACGCTGCTCCTGCGGAGCGGCTACGCATGCGATCTCTCGCCCGACGGCGATGACGCCGTGCGCCGCCTGCGACGCGCGAATTACGACGCGATCCTGCTCGACCTGATGCTCCCCGGTCAGTTCGGCTTCGACATCATCCGCTTCCTCAACGCGGAGCGTCCGGCGATGTCGCCGCGCGTGATCGTGATCACCGCTGCCTCGCAGGTCACGCTGCGCGACTTCGATGAATCGCAGGTCCACACCGTCATGCGCAAGCCCTTCGACGTCAGCACCCTCCTCGGTCACGTCAGCGCCTGCGCGTCTTCATGAGTCCTTCATCGTGCGCCGCTACGTTGCGCACATGAAGACACTCCGGCTCCTCCCACTCCTCACCTTTCTCGTCGCCATGCAGTCGTTCGCCGCGAACACGGCGCGGCAGGTCGTCGACTCGACTGCATTCGTGTTCGAACAGGCGTTCGTCGATGCGGCGCGCGGAAAAGAGATCGCCGCCGGTTTGCGCGCCGCGAAGATCGATCCGAAACTCGAAGGAGCTGCACTCGCGGAGGCGGTGCAGAAGACGATTCGTGCGATGGAAAACGACGCGCACCTCCAGGTGACGTTCGACGCCGCACGCTCCTCGGAACCGATGGCGACGAAAGAGCAGATCGACGAGCGCATCAATCATCCCGACGGCCCGGCGCGCCAGCGCATGCGTCCTCCCACGGCAGGACAGATCACCTCGCGCATGCTCGACAACAACATCGGCTACGTCGCCATCGAGAGCTTCCCCGATCCCGACGATGCGCGCGATGAATTCGCCGCCGCATTCAAGGCCGTCGAGAACGCGTCGGCGGTGATCCTCGATCTGCGGCAGAACCACGGCGGCACGCAGCAGATGGTGAACTTCGTCAGCAGCTACTTCCTCCCCGCGGACGATCGCGTGCTGCTGACGAGCACCTTCCGCACGCGCCCGCAGCCGTTCGTCTCGCGCACGGTGGAAACGCCGACCCGCAAGCTCGAGAACGTGCCGCTTGCAATTCTCACGAGCGCGAACACCGTCTCCGCCGGCGAGGCGTGCGCGTACATCCTCCAGCAGTTCGGCCGCGGCAAAGTGGTGGGCTGGAAGACGAAAGGCGGCGGCCGCCACAACATCTTCGTCGACATCGGCGGCGGCTACACGGTATCGGTCTCGATGGGAAGCACCCAGCATCCGAAGAGCGGCACCGGCTGGCAGGGCACCGGCGTGATTCCGGATGTTCAGGTTGCGGCGAAGGATGCGGTGGAGGAAGCGGTCAGGATGTTGACGAAGTAGGTAGTGGCGGAGGCCCCTGCCTATGGAATCGGAGGGGATCCCTCGACTTCGCTCGGGATGACACGAGG
>JALYOB010000470.1 GCA_030857085.1 Acidobacteriota bacterium
CCATAACGGTTTAGGAGTGCGGTGGCGGAGCCACCGCTTTGGTACTACGCGTCGAGCGGAGTAAAAGCGGCGACTGGCGTCGCCGCACTCCAAAGTGCCGCGGCGTAACAGAGCGGTGGCTTTGCCACCGCACTCCTAAACGCTTTTCAGCCACTCCACCGTGCGGCGGATGCCTTCGCGGAACTGCACCGGCTCGGGGAGGTTGCCCAGTTTGCGCAGTTTGGTTCCATCGAGAACGCTGCGGGCCTGCTCCCCTGCTTTGCCGGGACCATGCTCCGCTTCCACATCCACGCCCAGCGTGTCGCGCAGCACCGTGAAGAGTTCATTCACCGTCGTCTCCACGCCCGTGCCGACGTTGAAGATGCCGGTGACGTCGAGTTCCGAGGCGGCCATGTTGGCGCGGACCACGTCTTCGACGAAGACGTAGTCGCGGGTCTGGTCGCCCGTGCCGTTGATGCGCGGCTTCGCGCCGTCGAGCAGTGCACCGGCGAAGATCGCCACCACGCCTGCCTCGCCATCCTTGCGCTGCCGCGGCCCGTACACATTCGCGTAGCGCAGCGAGACCGACTTCACGTTGTGCACGACGCGGTAGTAATGCAGGTACTGGTCGATCGAAACCTTCGCACACCCATACGGGGAGATCGGCGTAACCGGATGCTCCTCGGTCTGCGGTGCGAAGACCGGCTCGCCGTACGCGGCGCCGCCGCTCGAGGCGAAGATGATCTTCTTCACCCCTTCGTCGATGAGCGCCTGAAACAGGCGGAGCGAGGCGACGATGTTCAGTTCCGCGTCGGCCGCAGGATTGGCGACCGAGACGCGCACGTCGATCTGCGCGGCGTGATGATTCACGAGCTCGAAGCCGCGGCCGCGCAGCATCTCCGCGGTTTTCGGATCGCGCAGATCGGCGACGATCAGCTCCGCCTTCGGGTTCACATTCTCGCGGCGGCCGCTGCTCAGATCGTCCACCACCGTCACGTCGTGACCCCGTTCGACGTAGGCGTCGACGATGTGCGACGCGATGAATCCGGCGCCGCCGGTGACCAGCACTTTCATTGGTTACTCCTTCGCTCGTCTTTCGATCGTTTTGCAGCGCGGCACGTCGCGCGCCAGCACGACCGCGAGGTGATTGCCGACCTCGCGCTCGAAGCCGTCGCTCGGATGATTGACTACCGCATTGCGCACCCACATCGTGCTCGAGCCGCCGCCGTCGAGGTTCATCGCGCGGCAGACGCCGAGCTCATCGTGCAGAAAGCGCGCGAGCTCCGGCAGCGTCAGCCCCGGAACTCCTTCCAGCCGCCCTTCGGTGACGACGAAATAGACCGTCCTGCCGTCTTTCGAAATGCCCGCCGCGGTGCGCGGATGCGGCGCACGGGTGAAGTGATCGCTGCCGGGGAGGTTTTCGATCACCTCACAGTCACGGACGAGGAGCGGCCATCCGGAGACGGCGCTCTCCATCCACGGCTCGACGTTCATCGTGTTCTGCTGAATTTCGGCCCGTTTGCGGCCGAATGCGACCAGCCCCTGCTTGCGGCCGACGTCGATGCCGTTCCACCAGAGGCCGCACATGCCGAGGCTGATGCCGATGGGCTGAATCTTCTCTTCGTTGAAGTAATCGCCGTTGATGGCGACGAGCGCGTCCACCTTTTTCGCGAACGCGCTCACCGTCAGCGCGCGATCTTCCTCGCGCGTGGAGACGATGCGCAGCTTGCGATTGGTGAGATCGATGCGGGTGACGTGCGCGTCGATGTTGTCGTGGCGGATGTGACGGTAGTCGACGCCGGGCGCGACGCGCGTCCATTGCGCGCTCGCGGTGGTCGCGATCAGAAGCAGCAGCGCGGCGAGTGTGTGCCTCACGGCTCGCGGATTCTTCAAGAACGCTGCCCTCCCAGCACCTCGTCGTAGACCGCGTCGAGCCGCGCGACCCAGGCTGCGGTCGAGAAGCGGGTCACGGCGATGTCGCGTGCGCGCTCTCCCATGCGGCGCATTCTCTCGCGATCGGCGAGCAGCGCGCGGATCGCGTTCGCGAGCGCGTTCGCATCCGCTGGCGGCACGAGCAGCCCCGTCTCTCCTTCCGTCACGATCTCCGGAATGCCGCCGACGCGCGTGGCAACGACCGGCAGTTCGGCGGCCATCGCTTCGAGCAGCACAGTCGGAAAAGCGTCGTCGAGACTCGGATGCACGAGCGCATCGCAGCCGGCGAGAATCGAGTCGACGTCGGTGCGGAAGCCGGCCCAGCGGATGCGATCGGAGAGGCCGGACGAGGCGGCGAGCTCCGTCCACTCCTGCCGCTTTGCCCCGTCGCCGAGGATGAGAAAGATCGCGTCCGGAATCTGGCGTGACGCTTCGAGCAGATACTCGATTCCCTTGGCCGGACGGAGCACGGAGACGGTGACGAGAATCGGCGCGCCGTGCGGAATCGAGAACTCCGACTCGACACGTGCGCGGGTGGCGGCGCGGTCGCGGCGGAAACGATCGAGCTCGATGCCGTTGTGCACCACCGTCACTTTGTCCGGGTTCATGTCGCGATGGGCGAGATACGTCTGCCGCAACGCTTCGGAAACGGTGATGACGCGCGACGACCAGCGGTTCAGCGTTTTGCGCATGATCCAGTCGCGCGCGTCGGTGGCGAGGCGATGGCGCAGCGTGTTGCGATGCTGGCGCGTCGCGGTCGGTGCAACGTGCAGCGTGGCCACCGAGGGGATGTCCGTCTGCCGCGAGAGCAGCGCGCTCCAGGTCGCGGAAAAGGTCAGATGCGCGTGCACGAGATCGATCTGTTCGTCGTGCAGAAACTGCCGCACGCGGCGATACGTCTGGCGGTCGCGCAGACTCCTGGCCGCGAACTCGATGGCGGGGATGCCGAGCTCGCGGAGGCCGCGCACCACCACTTCCCCTTCGATGATCCAGAGGCAGCCGACGAAGAGCTCGTATTTGGTGCGATCGAGCGTGCGGGCGAAGGGGACGACGAGCGCTTCCGCACCGCCGACGCCGAGGGAGTCGAGCAGCCAGAGCAGACGAACGGGACGTGCGCTGCTCATGCGAGATAGCGGGCCATGTGCGCCTCGACGGCCGCATCGACAGAGAATCGTTCGACCGCGGCCCGTTGCGCGCTGTCGCCGAGAGTGCGCGCGGCATCGTGATTCGCAAGTAGCTCGCGGCAGGCGGTGAGGAGCGCCTGAATATCGCCCGGCGGCACGAGGCGCAATGCATCGCCTGCGATGGCAGGCAGATCGGAAACGGCGCTGGCGACGATCGGCAGTCCTGCGGCCATCGCCTCGACGGGGCCGAGCGGCAGGCCTTCATTGCCGGTGGTGGGAAAGACGAACAGATCGCCGGCGGCGAGAAGATCGGGGATGTCCTGGCGCACGCCGAGGAGCTGGAGCGGGATGTTGACCGACTCGCTTTCGATCTGCTCGCGCAGCGGACCGCCGCCCGCGTGAATCACGCGCACGTTGCCGGGATTCTGCGCGAGGCCGGCCGCGAGCGGCGGCAGGAGCTCGACCCCTTTTCCTTCGCGCAGATGCGACGTGCAGACGATGACCTGTTCGTTGCCGATACCGAGCATCGCCCGTGCAGCGGCGCGGCGTTCAGGCGTGGGGCGATAGGCGTTCGTGTCGACGCCGAGGTAGACGCGGACGACTTTCTCCTTCGCGACGCCGAGGTCGAGGAGGGCGTTGGCGACGCGATCGGAGACGGCGAAGAAGACGTCCGCCTGCGCGGCGAGCCAGCGATGGCGGAGGCTGGCGATCTTCGACGTACCGGGGACGATGTGCTTCGTGAGAAAGCGCCTGCGGATTCGGAGCGAGCGCGCGACGGCCATGGCCAGCATGGCGTCAAGGCCGAAGTGGGCGTGCACGTGAGTCGCGTTCGTGGCGCGGAAGATTTTGCGGAGACCGCCCCACGCGCGAGGATCGAAGGGATGGCGCGCGAGGGGGAGCACATGAATCTGTGCACGCACGTTCCGGACGAATTCGGATGAGGCGGGGGTGGCGGGAAAGACGAGATGCGATTGGAAGCCTTCGCGCTCGCACCGCGCGCAGAGCCGTTCGATGAAGCGCTCGAACGAGCCGTATTGCTGCGAGACCCACCCCATGAC
>JALYOB010000086.1:0-1343 GCA_030857085.1 Acidobacteriota bacterium
GCGCCACCCGTCACGATGACGATTTTGTCTTTGAGGTTGAGGTTCATTACAGAGTCTTAGAACACCCAGCGCACGCCGAGCTGAAACTCGCGCGCCGGCAGTGTGGAGTTGAACTGCCCGAAGCGGGGGTTCTTCGTGCCCGCGGGATTCGCGGCGGTCGGGCCGGCGAGGTATTCGCCGCCCACCACCGACTGCACGTCATAGTTCACCACGTTCGTCACATTGAACGCCTCGGCGATCGCTTCGAACTGGCCGAAGCCGCCGGCCTGGAACGACTTCGTCAGTCGCAGCGAAAGCTGACGGAACGGCGGGCCGCTCTCTTCATTACGGCCGACACCCGCCGGACGATCGGAGTTCTTGCCGTCTGCATTGGCGTCATATCCGAGGCGGTGCGTCCACGGCTGACCCGAGCCGTATTCGTAAATCGGGGCGACCGTGAAGCCGAACGGCGCGTGGAAAACGCCGCTCAGTACAAGGCGGTAACGCTCGTGACCGCGCGCATAGCCGTATTCGGCATTGATGTTGTGCGGATCATTCGGATAACCGGTCGGGAAATCGGGGCTGAAGTCGTCGCTGATGTTCTTCTTGTCGGCAATGGTGACCGAGGCGGTGATCAGGTCGTTCTGGCGGATGTTGCCATTGAGCGCGAAGACGAGCGCCTTGTACTGCGAGCGGCCGTCGTTCGTGTACATGTTGACCTGGTCGTACTGCGTGAACGGACGCTTCACTGTGGCGGAGTTGCCGTTCCAGTTCACGTCGCGGATCACGATCTCGTCCTGACCTTTGACGTAGATCGCCTCTGTGTCGAGGAAGAGGCGCGAGCCGCCGAGCTTCATCGTGTAGCCGAGCGAAGCCTGCGTCGATTCGGGATTGTGATAATCGGGCGCGAGCAGCGCGATCGACGGCTTGGACGGAATGCCGGTCGTGGTCGGATTCTTCGGATCGAGCGTCAGTGCCGGAAGGCCGAACAATGCGCCATTGAGACGCGTGTAGGTCACGCGGCCGCTGATGCCGTTCTGCTGCCGTTCGGTGAGCGCCGGCACGAGAAGCATGCGGCCGATGAATTTACCCGCGCCGCCGCGGAGAACGTTCGTACCGTCGCCGCGCAGGTCATAGCTGAACGAGGCGCGCGGCTGGAAATTGTTCGTGTCGCGCTTGCGCGGCGTCGGAATCAGCGGGTGCGTGAAGCCTTCGTTATTGCCGTTCGTATCGAGGTCATAGCGAATGCCGCCATTGACCACGAGCTTCGCATTCGGGCGCCAGGAGTCTTCGACGAACGCGCCATAGACGTCCGTGTCGCTGCTGACGTCCGCCGAGCCGACGCCGTATGCGTATGCGAGCGG
>JALYOB010000086.1:1353-11246 GCA_030857085.1 Acidobacteriota bacterium
CGCGCGTGTCGGTCAGATAGATGAACAGACCGCGCTCGTAAGTGTCGAGGCGGAAGCGCTCGTCGATGTGTTGGAAAGACAGGCCGCCTTTGAGGTCGTGCGAGCCGCGTCCGGTGGCGAAATGCTGATGGAGCGTGTCGCGCAGTTCGAACGTCGAGCCGTCGCCAAGGAGATCGCCGAGGATGTTGCCGCCGGTCTGCAGCGTATTACCGCTGGAGAACCATTCGGCGACCGCGTCGGAATTCGTCGGCTCATAGAAGCGGCGTGCGCCGTACTGAATGCGCGCTTCATTGGAGGTATTGGAGGAAATCGACCAATTGTGCTCGCCGGTCACGTTCCAGTTCTTCCGCTCGAGCGTCTGTCCGTACGACGGATCGGCCGCACCGCCGACACGGAAATTCTCTTCGTTGTACTTTTCGTACACGCCTTTGACGCCGCCGGTCATCGCGGAATTGAAATTCACGTCGAAGCTGCCGAAGAGCAGCGTCTGATCGATCGGCTTCGGCACGTCGGCCGCGAGGTTCGCATACGCGCCGGCCGGGCGGAACAGCGTCACATTGTCTTCATTGATCAATTCGATCGAGCCGAAATAGAACGCCCGGTCGCGGATCGCCGGGCCGCCTAACGTCGCTCCGACCTGACGGCGCGCATAGTCGTCGTTCTTTTTCAGATCGAGCGCGCCCTGCGAGCGCAGCGAGGCATCGCGGAAAAATCCGAGCACGCTGCCATGCAGGTCATTCGTACCGGTCTTGGTCACAATGGAGAGCGCGCCGCCCGAGGAGCCGCCGATTTCCGAATCGAAACGGTTCGTAATGACGCGAAACTCGCGCACTGCGTCCTGACTGAAACGCGCGCGGGCGAGGCCATTGACCTGGTCGGTCAGATCGACGCCATTGACGAAAATCGTTGCGGACGACGCATTGCCGCCTGCGCCGACCACCGGACCGCCATTGATGAAGCGGAAGCCGCCGCGCTCGCGCTGCACGCCCGGCGCAATGAAGGCGAGGCGCTGAAAATCGCGATCGGCGACCGGCAGCGACGTGATCTGCTCGGGGACGATGTTCGTCGACGAGTCGGTCTTATGGACGTCGACGACCGGCGCGTCTGCGGTCACAGTGATCGTCTCACTGGCCGAGGCCTGCATGACCGCGCTGAGTTTTGCGTCCTGTCCGACGCGCAAAGTGACGCGCTGTGCGGCAACGGGAGCGAAACCTTCCAGCGCGAAAGCCACCTGATATTCACCCGGCGTCAGCGCAGGAAAACGCGCACTGCCGGAGCTGTCGGTGACCGCCGTGGCGGTGTAGCCGGTCTCGGGGCGGGTGACGGTGATGGTCACGCCCGGGAGCGGTGTTTTGGATTGATCGAGTGCGACCGCCTCGATCGACGCTTTGTCGATCTGCGCAAAAGCGGGCGCCGCTGTGAGGCCGAGGAGGCACAGGACGGCGAGCCAACGACGGATCATCTTCCCTCCGGATTACCGGCCGACCGGTCGGTTTGTACGATTTGCGCGGAGTGTAGGCACGCGCGTCCACACTGTCAAGGCAGATTTCGACGATACTTTCGCGGTGTCCCCCAAAGAACTCCGTTCCCGTCGCATCGCCCTCGGCGTCACTGTGCCCGAGCTCGCGCGCGAACTGGGCATCACCACCAAAGAGCTGCAGTTCATGGAGGACGGCGTGACGCCCATGCCTCCGCACGAGCAGTTCGCGCAACTGCTGAGCGAGGTCGAGACGCGGCTCGCGACCGGGCGCTGGCGCGATTGCCTGATCGTCGAAGACGACGAGGGAGTGCGCACTTTGTTCGCGCGCTGCCTGCGCGCGGAAGGATTGACGGTGGACGAGGCGGCGGATGGACTCGCGGCAATCGACGCGACGACCGCGTGCGACTATCGCCTGATGCTGCTCGACCTGCGACTGCCGAACCTCAGCGGCGCAGAAGTGCTCGCGCGCGTGGAGAAGAAACCGAACCCACCGTCGAACGTGATCGTCATTTCATCCGCCGATCCAGACGACGTGCGCGAGATCGCCGGTAGCCGGACGGTGAACGCGATCCTGCGCAAGGCATTCGCGATCCATCACGCGGACGTGGTGTTTCCGGCGCTGGCGGCGCTGGTAAAGACGTAGCGAGTGGCGCGTGGCGAGTTGCCAGGGCGGTTTCGCCTGGGCGATGAGTTGTTGCCGTCTGCCGCCGCCCCTCATCCGCCCTTCGGGCACCTTCTCCCCGCATCGCGGAGAAGGGCAAAAGGTCACGTTCTGCGTGAGCAACTCCCGTTGCCCCTCGCCCCGCTCGCGGGGAGAGGGTGGCGCGAAGCGCCGGGTGAGAGGCTGCGTTAGTCAGGGACGTGCGCTACTCAAACCGCAACTAACCACTCGCCGCTCGGTTCCGCTTGGGCGATCACTCTCGGGTCTGAAAAAGGTCACGTTCTGCGCGAGCAACTCCCTTTGCCCCTCGCTACTGCGCTTCCGGCTGGGCGATCACTCTCGGGTCTCCAAACAGGTCACGTTCTGCGCGAGCAACTCCCGTTGCCCCTCGCCCCGCTCGCGGGGAGAGGGTGGCGCGAAGCGCCGGGTGAGGGGCTGCGTGAGTCAGGCACGTGCGCTACTCAAACCGCATGCGAACACGCCTGACATGGCGTCCAGGCGCTGCCGCCTGGCAACTCGCCACTCGCCACTCGCTACTTACACCGCAATCCCGCACAACCCGAGAACAATGCTCCCTAACAACCTCGGGTCCACCGGCTTGGGGAACACGAGCTTCACATGTTCAGCGTCGAGCATCTCGCGCACGTACGAGGGGAGTTTGTTCGTGACGACGACGGTGGGGATGTTGATGTGCTTCGTGCTGATGTGATGCAGGACGTCGAAGCCGCTGCCGGTCCGGAGCACGAGATCGAGCACCATGCCGCAGAACTCGTGCGAGTCGAGCAACGCGTTCGCGCCCGCGGCATCCTCGGCCGACTCGAGGTTCACGTCGTGCGCCGCGAGCACCTGCCGCAACGCTTCGACCACGCCCTGGTCGTCGTCCACCACCAGCACTGAGCCAGCCACGAGCGGGTGCGGCTCGCAGGACGCATGCCACGGGCGGAGCGAAAGCGTGTGCGGAAACTGCCCTGAACGGACGACAGAGAACGGACAACCGACTCACCTCAGATACACTCCCCCACCAAAGGAGCCCTCATGTTCAAACGACTCGCGAACGTCTTCCGCGGATTCTTCGGCCTGTTCGTCTCGGGCATCGAACGCCGCAATCCGGAGGCGTTGCTGGAAGTGGAGAAGGAAAACCTGCGCAAGCAGATCGCGAACTACAACCAGGGGCTCGCGGCGCACGCGGGACTGTGCGAGCGGCTGATGACGCAGATCCGCAAGCTCGAAGGGGAAGAGCGCGAGCTGCGCGCGAAGGCGGCGGCGAATCTGCGCGCCGGCAATCGCGATGCGGCCGGCAATTACGCGCTCCGTCTGCAGACCACGCAGCGCGAGCTGACGGAAAACCGCACGCAGCTCGAGCAGGCCGAGACCACCTACAAAGAACTCATCCGCGCGCGCGACGTTTCGGTGAAAGCGGCGCAGGCGAAGATGGAGCAGCTCAAGAGCTCTCTCGACGATCTCAAGATCAAGAAAGCCACCGCCGAGCTCACCGAAATGGCCTCGGGCATGGTGACCTCGATCGGCGGCTCGGGCGACACTCTCGATCGTCTGCACAAGATGGTGGAAGAAGAGCGGGAGAAAGCCTCCGGCCGCGCGCGCATCGCCCGCGACTCGCTGAACACCAGCGACTTCTCCATCAAAGAAGAAGAGCAGAAAGCGCTCGCCGAAATGGCCCTCGCTGATTTCGCCGCCAAAGAAGGCTTATCGATCGACACCGGCCACGAGAACGAGACGCCTGCAACGGAGACCGTGAAGGCGATGGGACCGGCGGCCACGGAGTAGTGGCGTTGGGCGTTAGGCGTTGGGCGTTTGGGGGTTCGCGCCTGGACGCCAATCGACCTGCCGCCCAAACGTGAAACCCCAAACGCCCAGAGCCTGACGCCAACGCCGCCTCACCTCATGCGCTACCTCTTCCACGCCTTCTTCGCGCGTCCCGACATTCCGCTGCTGCGACTGCCGTTCAATGCGATGGCGGTCGTGGCGGCGGCGGTTGCGGGCTGGTGGGATCCTGCGGTTTGGGCGGTTGCGGGTGCGGGCGAGTTGATGTTCCTCTTCACGCTCGCATCGAATCCCGGCTTTCAACGCTGGATCGATGAACGCAAGACCAGCGAACTACGCGGCGATACCGAAGACGCTCGCCGCGCGCTCCTCGGGCGCGTCGGCGGCGCGGCGCGGCAGCGCTATAAAAAACTCGAAGACAAGCGCGTGCGGCTCGAACAGCTCTACGCCGATCATCAGAGCGACGATCTTTTCTTCGACAGCAATCGCGAGGCGCTGCAGAAACTCACCTGGCTCTTTCTCAACCTGCTCGTCGCACAACGCAATCTGATCGTCGCGCCGAGCTCGGACGAACGCGAGCTGCGCAGACAAATCGCCGACGCGCAGCGCGAAGCCACGAACGCACCGACCGAGGCTTTGCGCGATTCGAAGAACGCCACGCTGCGATTGCTGCGCGAGCGGCTCGACAACATCGAACATCGCGCAACTTCGCTCGCGGAGATCGACGCCGATCTGGCGCGCATCGAGACGCAGTTCGACTTCGCACTCGAAGAAGCAACGTTGCGCGGCAGGCCGGCGGCGATGTCGACCAACATCGAGCTCACCTCGCGCCTCCTCGACAACCTCGAAGATCCGGCCGTCACGACGTATGCGCCGAGGGAGTTGCAATGATTCCGCAGTGGTGCGAGCGGGTGATTGCGATGTATCAGTCGCACGCCGCGAATCAGTTCCTGCTGTACGGCAACGTCAACGATCGATTTCTCATCGACGGCAAAAACCCCGGCACACTCACCGAGTTTCTCCACCGCGTCATCCTCCCCCGCTTCGAAGTCGTCCTCAGCTACGACCTCGGCAACGGCATCCGCATCGAAAAAGGGGGGGAGATCGTCTCGAAGTGGCCGGCGTTCAAAGAGAATCCGGAACTGCCGCGGCAACCGCGCCCTGCGACCGAATGGCTCACGCGCTTCTTCCGCTATTCAGCGAATCTCGCCCGCCTCGGACAGGAGGCGCACCAGATCGGCTTCTACATGAAAGGCGCGCATCTCGTCGCGCCTGCGCTGCCCGGCGCGCTCAATTACGACCTCAGTGCGCTGGCGATGCTGATGCGCGACTGGGCCGCCGACGATCACCTCACGCGCTATTCACTGGCGACGTTTCTCATCGCCGAAAACCTCAACGACCTTCATCCGCTGCTCGTCAATCATCCGCGCGCCGCGCCCGTCGAAGTGCCTTTGCCGACGACCGAGGAGTTGCGCAGCGCGCTGACGCTGTTCGCGAACGAGCATGCGAGCGTGCTCGCCGAGTTCGCGCCGACGTACGACGCCATCGCACAACAGCTCACCGGCACCACGCTCACCTCGGTCGAGAACCTGCTGCGGATGAAGTCGCACAAACGCGAAGTGCTGCATGCGCGCGATCTCGTGGCGATGCGCAAGGAGCTCGTCGAGAAAGACTCCGCGGGCCTCATCGAGTTCATCGAATCGAAGCGGACGCTCGACGACTACAACGCGCAGGAACGCCTCAAAACATGGCTGCGGCAGGACATCAAGCTGTGGCACATGGGCGACGTGCAGGCGCTGCCGATGGGCTATCTGCTCTGCGGTCCGGTCGGCACGGGCAAGACGTTTCTGGTCGAGTGCCTCGCGGGCGAGGCGGGCGTGCCGGTCGTGAAGCTGAAGAACTTTCGCGACAAATGGGTCGGCAGCACGGAAGGCAATCTCGAGAAGATCTTTCGGCTGCTGAAAGGGCTCGGACGCTGTTTTGTCTTCATCGATGAAGCGGATCAGGCGCTCGGCAAACGGGACGCCGGCAGCGGCGACTCGGGACTCTCCGGCCGCATCTACGGCATGTTCGCCGAGCAGATGAGCAATCCTGCGAATCGCGGACGCATCGTGTGGATTCTCGCCTCGAGCCGCCCCGATCTGATCGAAGTGGATCTGAAGCGGCCGGGCCGCATCGACGTGAAGATTCCGATCTTTCCGACGACTACGGCGGAGGAAGGATTCACGCTCATCCGCGCGCTCGCGAAACGGCGCGGCGTGGAGTTAGAGGAGAGCGATCTCGCATCCGTCGAGCCGCTCGTTCCGAAGCTCCTCACGCCCGGCGCCGCAGAGTCGATCGCAGTGAAACTCTATCGCTCCGTCCGCACGGGAAGTCTGAATCCCGTCGACGCATTGCGCGACACGCTGGATGGATATCAGACGCCGGTACCGCCGGATGTGATGGAGTTTCAGATCGCCCTGGCCGCGCGCGAAGCGAGCGACGGCGATTTCGTACCGGAACCTTTCCGCCACCTGCGGTGAACTACGAGCGGCCAGCGGGGTCCGGGGCCCCGTCCGCCGGAGGCCCCTCGTCGTTCCGTCCGTTGCGCGTAGAATCCGCGGCATGTCTCTTCTCGCGCAGCGCAAATCCGCCGCAGCTGCTCCCCGCCTCGAAGGAAAGGAAGTCCTCACCGGTCCCGATCCTTCCGTGTGCAAGGTGAAAGGGGTGATGTTCGGCGGCCGCAAGCAGTTCCTCCTCGACGCCCTCGGCGAGCAGCGCTTCAACGCCTTCCTTGAAAAGCTGACGCCGCGCACGCGCGGTTACGTGAAGACCCCGCTCGCCTCGAGCTGGTGCGAATTCGAGTCGCTGATCGAGCTCGATCGCGCCACGTACGAAGAGTTGAAGGCGACGCACCCGAACGTGCTCGCGCTCATCGGCGCGGCGAGCGCGGAACTCGGCATCGGACGCATCTACCGTTCCCTCGACTCGGACAGCCTCGTGCAGTTCCTCGAGACCAACGCCACGTTCCACGACCAGTACCAGAAGTTCGGCAGCGTGAAGTTCGAGAAGACGCCGACCGGCGCCCGCATGACCTACTCGAACTACCCCTGCTACAGCCCCATCTACTGCGCCAGCGCCGTCGGCTACTTCAGCGAATCCATCCTCCGCCACGGCGGCACCGACCCGGTCGTGACCGAGAGCAAGTGCCAGTGCCATGGGGAGAAGACGTGCACGTTTGAAATGACGTGGAAGTAGGGCGCGCGCTGACGCGCGCGAATTGAAAATTGAAAATTGAGAATTGAAAAATCGGACGCACGGGCCCACGCCGGTCGCTGTTTCAATTTTCAATTTTCAATTTTCAATTTGGCGCGCGCTCAGCGCGCCCCCCGCGTCCGCGGCAGCCGCGCCAGCAACTCTTCGGTCAGGAAATCCATCTTCTCGTGCAGCTGGGTGATCTCGAGTTCGGCTTTGAGATTCACCTCGTACTCCGAGTCGGCGCGCAGGCGGTCTTTGGCGGCCTGGCGGTTCTGGCTCACGAGGACGAAGATCGAGAGGAAAATGGCTTCGAGCGAGACCACCATCGTCAGGAAGCCGAAGGGGTAGGGATCAAAGTGCGGAACGCCCGGCAGCGTGTTCCAGATGATCCAGCCTGCGAACCACGCCGCGTTCAGAAAGAGAAACAGAATGCTGCCGCTGAATTCGGCGATGACGTCGGCGATGCGCTCGATGGTGGTCGAGCGAATCTGCATCTCTTCATTGATATTGCGCGAGACGCGGCGGCGCAGCATTTCGTCCGCGTTGCGCATCCGCTGTCCCATCGTCGCCAGCAGATCGAGCGCCGCCTCGGGACGCCGCTGCAGAAACGCGAGCAGGTCATCGCGGTCGAGCACCAGCAGCGTCGACGCCTCGGTCGCGACGGCCGAGGCGGTGCGTGCGCCGCCGTCGAGCAGCGAGAGCTCGCCGAACACTTCGCCGGGTCCGCAATGCATCAGCACGATGTGCGAGCCGGCGTTGTCTTTCACATACAGCTCGACGTTGCCGGTGCCGACGATGTAGAGCGAATCGCCCGGTTCGCCCAGGGAAAAAACCTTCTCGCCGGAGGCAACTTCGCGGCGATCGAAGACACGCTCCAGATCCGCGCGCTCGGAGTCGTCGAGCAGCTTGAACAGCGGAACGGTTCCGAGGAGCTCAGCGGTCTGCATCGGCGTGATTCTAGCGTGCTATTGTTTGCGGACCCGGGCCATGGCTGACGAGAACAAAACGATCGAAACGCCGCTCCCCGAGCTCGACGAGCGTGCGATCGGAAAGAAGTACGGCCTCCGCGAGCTCGTCTATCCCGACGCCGATCACATGAAGGGCTTGATCGCGTTTCTCGACAAAGCATCCGAGAGCGGCACGTGCGGACCGCTGCCGAAAACCGCGGTGCTGATGCTGCTCGAGTTTCTGCAGGCGACGATCAACCGTCAGCACATCACCAAAGGTCCGCGCATGTCGCAGGAAGAGTTCGACGTGCTGCAGACGCCGTACTACCTCGCCGCACGCGTGGTCGCGAAGATCCAGCGCGCGCGGCAGGAGAGCACGAAGGGCCGCGTGTATCAGGCGACCTACGTCTCGCTCAATCAGTTCATGGAGCTGCTGCGGACGCTGCTCGATCCCGGCTGCTACTGGCTGCGCGTGAAAACCGTTCCCGATGGTGTGCGCGAGGTCATGGCGGCGCTGCGCGACTTTCTCCTTCTCTATCCCGAACAGCGCCGCAAAGGACGCGCGCTCTGACGGAGTGAACCCGATGTCGCGCTACCTGCAGAAGATCTCGCTTCGGCCGTACAGCGATGCGGAGATCTGGACCGGCTGGGAGCTCGAGAATCGCACCGGCGAAGTGAACGGCCTCGTGCTCGCCGACGGAATGACAGACGAGGAGCTGGTCACGAAGTACGGCGTGACGGAGTTCCAGCGCATCCCTGCCGAGTATCTCGAAACGGGCGACTTCCGCCCCAGAGAGCGATGACGCGGCTCCAGCTCGCGTTCCTGATTGCGGCCGTTGTTGCAATCGTGGTGATCTTCGCGGCGGAGGTCTTGCGCGGCCGCGCGCTTCCCAACAAACTCTCCCCTCCTGTGGCGTTCTTCATTCGCATCTCCCTCGGCATCGTCTTTCTGATCCTCGCGGTGATCGGCGCGGTGCTGCCGATCCTGCAGGGCTGGCTTTTTCTGCTGCTCGCGTGGCTGATGTTCTTCCCGCAAAGCAGACTCGCGGTGAAAGCGTGCGACAAGATCGAGCGCAAGATGCCGCGCCTCGTGCAGTGGCTGCGCGACCGCGGCATCGGCGTGGCGCGCGATAGGATGGCGCGATGAGCAAGCAGTACGACAAGGAGTATTTCGATCGCTGGTACCGCGGCCGCACACGCATCAACACGCACGCGGAGGTGCGAAGGAAAGTGGCGCTCGCAATCGCGACGACCGAATACTTTCTGCGCCGCCAGCTGCGCACCGTGCTCGACGTGGGCTGCGGCGAAGGCGCATGGCTGCCGCACCTGCAGGCGTTCCGTCCGCGCGTGCAGTACACGGGACTCGATTCTTCCGACTACGCGGTGAAACGCTTCGGCCGCGAACGCAACATCCGCAAGGCGACGTTCGGCGATCTCCCCCGCCTGAAGCTCGGCGTCTTCGATCTCGTGATCTGCTCCGACGTGCTGCACTACGTTCCGGACGACGAACTGCGCACCGGCATCAAAGCTCTCGCCGATGCGACCGACGGCCTCGCGTACCTTGAAGTGCTGACGAAAGAAGACGAAGTGGTCGGTGACCTCGACGACTTCATCCGCCGCCCGGCCGCCTGGTATCGCCGCACGTTCACGAGCGCCGGCATGACCTTCGTCGGCCCATACTGCTGGATCTCGCCCGCGTTCAAGGATGCGGTGGCGGAGCTGGAGAGCAGTAAGTAGCTGCGCGCGCTTTGCGCGTCGTCCTGCGGTTGGAGCGCCCCTCATCCGC
>JALYOB010000471.1 GCA_030857085.1 Acidobacteriota bacterium
CGGTTGTCGGTTCTCGGTTGTCGGTGAAGGCGGTTAGCGGATTCGCATCATTCGCCACGTCGGTTCTTCAACCGACAACGGACAACGGATAACGGACAACGGATAACCGACAACCCACAACCGACAACCGACAGCCACCCTCACCCAATGTCATCAATCGACTTCGGCCAATCCCCCTTCAGCAGTCTCGACAACGCTCTGTCGGCGAGAAGTTTGCCGCCGGTCTGGCATCGCGCGCAGTAGTTGGTTTCGTTTTCGGCGTAGACGATGCGCTGGACGGGGGTCTGGCAGACGGGGCAGGGTTGGTTGTAGCGGCCGTGGACGGCCATTTCGGGGCGAAAGGCGGTCACTTTCTCGGGAAAGCCGGTGCCGGTTTCGGTGCGGAGGCGGTCGATCCATTCCAGGAGCACTTCCCGCGTCGCGTCGTAGAGACGGCGCAGTGCCCCGTCGTCGAGGTTGGTCGACATCTGCACAGGGGAGAGCCGGGCGCGGTGGAGGATTTCGTCCGAGTAGGCGTTGCCGATGCCGCTGAAGGTCTGCGGATCGGTGAGAGTCCGCTTGAGCGTGTGGCGCTCGCGGGTCATCGCGGCGCGGAACTCGTCGAACGTCATCTCCAGCGGTTCGAGTCCGCCGCGATCGTGCTCGCGCAGCGCTTCCTCTCCTCGCACGATGTGCAAGGACGCGCGGCGTTTCGAGCCGGCTTCGGTGAGGACGAGCGTGCCGTTGTCGAAATCGAAGGCGGCCAGGCCGACTTTGCCCGGCACTTTTGCTCCCTGCGCGAGCCACTTGAGGCGGCCGGCGATCATCAGATGGAGGACGATGAAGAGCTCGTCTTCGAGACCGAACACGATCCGCTTGCCGAGGCGGCGGAGGGAGGTGACGTGCTTTCCGGCGATTTCGCTGGGGGTGGGCTCGACCGTACGAAGGAGAAACGGGCTCGCCAGGCGGAGTTTTTCGAGCGTATGGCTGAGCACGCGTGCTTCGAGCGCCTCGAGGTAAATCGCGATGTCGGGAAGTTCAGGCACGTCCGCATCATTATCCGTACTGATGCGGACAATGAAAGTGTTGGCGATCGGCTGGCTGGCCGGCGGGGCTTGCCTCGTTCTTCTGTCCCTCGGCGGCGAGATGCCGGCGGTCGCGCAGGTGCTTCAGGATGCGCGTCCGGTCGCCGTCCTCAAGCCGGAAATCCCGCGCGTCAGCGTCATGATCCCCGTCCTCGGCATCGACTTCACTGCATTGCACGACGACTACGAGCAGCCGCGCGGCGGCGGCCGGACGCATCACGCGCTCGACATTCTCGCGCCGCGCGGAACGCCGGTCGTGGCAGCAGTGGACGGCACGATCCGCAAGCTCTTCACCAGCCGCTCGGGCGGCCTGACCATCTATCAGTTCGATCTGAAAGAGGAGCGCGTCTATTACTACGCGCACCTCGATCGTTATGCGGATGGATTGGCCGAGGGACAGAAGGTCAAACAGGGAACGGTCATCGGCTATGTGGGGACGAGCGGCAATGCGCCGCCCGACACGCCCCATCTGCACTTTTCGGTCGAAACGCTTCCGCCGACGAAAGAGTGGTGGAAGGGCGTGCCGATGAATCCGTATCCGCTGCTCACTGCACGCGCTTCAGTGCTTCCTTGACCTTGGGATCGATCGGCGCGAGCTTCTGTGCATTGAGAAAGCTCTGTTTCGCGTCCGCTTTGCGGCCCTGTTTCTCATAGAGCATTCCGAGCCAGTACCACGCCCCTGCAACCGGCGGCTCGTTGTCGGCCGGCTTGTAGGTGACGTATTTCCGGAGGCCGGCCTCACCGCGTGCGTAATCCTGTCCGGTGAGTGCGGCGAGCTGGCCGAGGCGATAGTGCGCGGGCATGTAATTGGCGTCGAGCTTGAGCACCATTTCGAGCTCGTGCAAAGCGCCGCTGTAGTTTTTCTCGCTGAGGAAAAAGACGCCGAGCATCTGATGCGCTTTTGCAGAATTCGGCTGCGAGCGGACCAGGTCGACGATCACCTTCCGCGCCTGATCCATTTTCTTGTCGCGCATGTAGATGCGGGCGTAGGCGTGGGCGCCTTCGTACGCGTCGCGCTTCTGCAGCTCGGCAGCTTGTGCGAGCGCCTTCTCCTCGCTACCGCCCATGAAGCCGGGGGCGATGGTGTAGTAGTCGACGAGCGCCTGTCGCGCTTCGAAAGAATTCGGGTTGAGCTGCACGGCGCGTTCGAGAGCGCTTTGTGCTTTTTTCGCGAGCGAAGCCTGCTTGATGATGTTCGCGCCCTGCGCCTGGCGGCCGGCCGCGGCGCCGAGCCAGTAGAAGGCTTCGGCATTTTTCGGGTTCGCGGTAGTCGCTTTCTCGAACAGGTCCGACGCCTTGGCAAAGTCGCCGCGCTCCATGGCGGCGCGGCCGGCGGCGATGAGCTCGACGTCAGTTGCCGCGAATACGGGAATCGTGAGGAGAAACAGAAGGGTCGTGGCGAGGGGGAGTCGCATGCCTTCTGTGTACGCGATTTGCTGTCCGGAAGTTTCGCTAGAATGCGCCGCCTGAAGTCATGATCACGACGGAAACGCCTCACCAGGCCGCGAGCTCGACGCGTGCCACGATTCCCATTCTCGCCGCGGCGCAGGTCGCCCGCGTCTCCTCCGAAGCGCTCGAACGTGCGCGTGCATTGCTCGCGGAGCTCGAATCGCTGCCGCTCGATCAGGTCAGCGTCGAGAGCGTGCTCGATGCATGGGACCAGACCTCGATGGTGCTCGAGGATGCGTTCGGTGCGATCTCGCTCCTCAACAGCGTCCATCCGGACAAAGATGTGCGCGACGCGTCCGACGTGGCGCTGGTGCAGGAGTCGTCGTTCCTCACCGACGTCTTTCAGAACGAGGCCTTCTATGAGCGCGTCCGTCGCGTGGCGCCGGAATCGGTGGCCGCGCGGGAGATGCAGAAGCATCTGCTCGAAGCGTTCGAAGACAGCGGCGTCTCGCTCGCGCCGGAAAAGCGGCAGCGCTACAAGGAGATCTCCGATCGTCTGACCGAGCTCGGTCAGGAGTTCGCGAAGAACATTCGCGAGAACGAGACCCGCATCCGCTTCACGCCCGAAGAATGCCGCGGGCTGCCGCAGTCGTGGCTCGATCGCGTGCCGCGCGACACAGAGGGGAACTACGTGGTCGGCTTCGACTATCCCGACTACATCCCGTTCCTCATGAACGCGCACGACGAAGCGGCGCGGCGGCGGTACTGGACGGAGAACACGCTCCGCGGCACACCGCGCAATCTCGACGTGATGGACGAGATCGTCACCCTGCGCAAGGAAATCGCGGAGCTGTACGAAGTGCCGAGCTACGCGCACTACGTCACCAAGCGCCGCATGGTCGAGAATCCGGCGACGGTCAGCCGTTTCTTAGACGAAGTGCGCAGCGTCGTCACGGAAGCAGAAGTGCGCGATCTCGCGGAGCTGGCGGAGCTCAAGCGCGAGCTCACCGGCGCCACGGGCGAGGTGCGCATCGAGCGGTGGGATGTGACGTATTACCGCGAGCGGCTGCGCGAACGCCGTTACGCGATCGATCAGGAAGAGCTGCGCAAGTACTTCCCCTCGGAGCCGACGGTGCGCTGGATGCTCGACATCAGCGAGCGTCTCTACGGACTCCGCTTCGAACGTGCGGACGTGCCGGTATGGCACGAAGAGGTGATTTACCTCGACGTGCTCGACGCGCCGACGGACGCATTCATCGGCGGCATCTATCTCGATCTCTATCCGCGCGACGGCAAGTACAAGCATGCTGCGGCGTGGCCGGTGCGCGGCGTGAGCAAGCGCACGGGCCGCAAGCCGATCAGCGTGCTGGTGACGAATTTCGATCGCAAGGGGCTGACGCACGACGAGCTGGAAACGCTGCTCCATGAGTTCGGCCACGTGCTGCACGGCGTCCTCTCGGATACGCATTACGTCGGCCACGCCGGCACGAGCGTGGAGCGCGATTTCGTCGAGGCGCCCTCGCAGATGTACGAGGAGTGGGCGAGCCGGATGGAGTCGCTGTCGCTGCTGCAGAATCACTGCAGCGAATGTCCGCGCGTCGATGCGTCTCTGGTCGAGCGGCTCAATGC
>JALYOB010000472.1 GCA_030857085.1 Acidobacteriota bacterium
TCCCAAAGCGGTGGCTGCGCCACCGCACTCCTAGAACGAAGTCTCGAGTGTCATGTACGGCTGCACTTCTCCTTTGCCGGGATCGCGCAGCAGGTAGGCGACGCCGGCGCGATAGCGCAGCGGCGCGAAGTAGTTCAGAACCAGATCGAGCGAAAGCTCCGCGCCGGTCGAGGCGATCGTGCGTGTCGCTCCATTGCGTTGCCACGCCTTCCCTGCATCGACGAACACATCGCCGACGATGCGGTGGAAAAAGACCGGCCATGTGCTGGGACCCCAGTCGAGCTCGCGGATCGGCAGGCGGTATTCGAGCGATGCGATTGCGGCGCGGCGGCCGCGCAGCGTGGACGCGTCGTAGCCGCGCACCGGGAAGTTGCGCGACTCGATGCCGAGCAATTCGCCCTGGCCGGTGCCGCCGACGCGGAGCTCGCGCTGGAGGACGAATGCGCCGGAAGTCTGGCCGCCGGCAAGGCGTGCGGCCAGCACGTGACGGCCGAGCGGGGAGCGGCGGTAGGGGAGCGTGAGATAGCCGCGGAGATCGGTGCGCACCTGCTGCAGCGAAACGTCGCTGCCGAAGGCGCGGCTCAGATTCTCGTAATCGATGCGGGCGGTCACGCCGTTCTCGCGTGAGACCGAGAACCCGAACGCACGCGCATTGTTGAAAATGATCCCTGCGCGTGGCCCCTGCAGAATCCCGCGGAATGCGCCGACGCGATTCAGGTCCGCTTCCGTCACACCTTCCGGCGGATTGCCGGAGATGTCATCGCGCACTGCGCCGACGTAGCCGACCACCTGCCTCTCGAACCGGCGCCATGGCACGGACGCCTGCACGAACAGACGCTTGTTCTCCTCGGTGTACGTGCGCAGGCCGGCATTCGTGCGGAAGATCACCGCATCGCGATCGTAGTGAATCGCCGCGAGCGTGAACGTCGGATAGAGGCGGTCGTACGTGTAGACCAGCGACTGCGCGTCGTTGGTGATCGTGGCGGTGTATTGATGAAAACCGAGCACGTCGCCGCCGGCGGTCGTTGCGCCGAGGAGACCTTCGCCGAAGATCGGAGCCCACCAGCGCGGCGCGGCCGAACGCCACGCCGAATAAGGAGTGGAGACGGAATCGGCGAGCGGATCGGTCGCGATGCGATTCACATCCACCGCCTGCGCCGTCGTCGTCGCGGGCGGCGCGAACGGAGTGGCGCTCACTTCGGCGCGAGCGATGTCGAAGCCGTTCGCGTGATAGTCGGCAAAGTAGATCGTGCGGCCGTTGAGCGAGGTCGGATAGAACGCGCCGCCGAACACGTTCGTGAGGCGCGTCAGAGCGCCGCCGTCCGCGGGCACTGCATAGATGTTGGCAATGCCGCTCACATCGCTCGTGAAGAGAATCGTCGCGCCGTCGCGTGTGAAGCGAGGTGCTGCGTTCGTAGCACGCGGCAGTGATGCGGTGAGATTGGCGATGCGCGTGCCGTCGCGGCGATACGTCACGACGTCGATCCGTCCCTGCTTCCATTCCGCGACCGCGATGCGATCACCGCTCACCTGCACATCCGAGAACTGCGTGTCGTCGTCCGGCTCGACGAGCGTGCGCATCGCGCCGCTGGCGGCGTCCACTTCCACCAGCCGATTGCGGCCGGCGCGATTCTCGACCGCGATCAATGCGCGCCCATCCAATGTGAATGCCGGATGCTTGAGCCGCGCGCCGCGTGTGAGGCGCCGCTCGCGCCGCTCGCCGATGCGCCAGATGTAAAGATCGGAAAGAATCGAATACGCGCGGTGATATTCGAGATCCGCGTACGCGATCGCAGTTCCGTCGGGACTCCATGACAGCGACGAGGTCGTGTTCACCGCGTGAGTCGCCACATCGCGTCCCGTCGCGACATCGATGACGCGAACGGTCGGACGCTCGAACGGTCCGCGATGCGAGTACGCGATGCGTGCGCCATCGGGCGAGAGCAGCGGATACTTCGTTTCATAGCCGAGCGTCGTCAGTCGCGTCGCCGGCGTGAGTCCTTCCGCCCGCATTCGTTCGAGCTGCGCACGGGCCGCGCTCTCCTGCTCGCGCGTCCACTGCGTCCAGAGCTCGCTGATGCTCGCGCCGAACACATGCTGCGCGGTGCGATTGTGCAGATACGGGATCAGCCGTCCGGAATACTCATTGAAGTAGCGCGCGAGCGCGTCGGTGCCGTACTTGCGCGCAACCCACGTCAGAAACTTCGACCCGAAAAAGTAGCGCGTCGAGCCGCCCGGCCAGAAAGGCGTGAAGCCACTGGCCTCGTTCTCGCGCGGCCAGCGCCCTTCCACCGCCGCACTGCGCAGCACCATGTCGAGAAACGTTCCCTTCACGCGCCCCGCATTCGTCGCCTCCGATTCCACGAACGTCGCGATCCCCTCGGTCATCCAGAGCGGCGACCATTCATTCGGAAACGCAACCGGATTGCGTCCGAACACCGTCCGCAGCGCGCGCGGAATGCCGCGCGCCTGATCGAGATGGAGGATGTGCGTGTACTCGTGCGTGATCACGAGCTCGAGCCAGTCGTCGTAATACGCGAGCGGCGACGACGGATCGCCGCCGGGCGCGGAGATGTACACCTCGATCCGATTCTGCGGAAACGGCGTGGCCGAGCCGTTCGTGATGTCGACGTGATCGGTGAGGATGAGATGCGTCCGCTCGCGCGGCGTCCAGTGGAGCATCGGCGACACGGTGCTGTGCGCGCGCTCCGCCGCGGCCGCCGCACGCGCCGCGAGCGCCTCTTCGTTCTGATGAAAGTGAATGAAGAAGTGCTCTGTCGTGAGCGTCCGCCACTTGTAGTTCGGCGGGTACTCGGATGCCGCCTGCAGCATCGGAGCGACGAACGCGACAGCGACCAGCAGCAAAAGGGTTTTCCGTGTCATGCAACTCGTTGACCCGCGCGGCGCGGGCATAATGCGCCCGATGACGCGGAGGCGGTCCACGGACTCATTTAGTTCCCCGTGTTCCTCGGAGTTCCTCGGCGGTCCTCGGGAGCTCACTCCGCGGAACTCCGAGGAACCGAGGAACTCCGAGGAACTCCTGCTGGCGGTCATCGTCCCCACCTACAACGAGCGCGAAAACTCCATCGAGCTGCTGCGGCGCCTCGACGCGGCGCTGGCCGGCATCGCGTACGAGGTGATCTTCGTCGACGACGACTCGCCCGACGGCACCGCGGCCGCGGTGCGCAATGTGGCGCGCACCGACCCTCGCGTGCGCGTGCTGCATCGCGTGAATCGCCGCGGCCTCTCGTCCGCATGCATTGAAGGGATGATGGCCAGCGCTGCGCCGTATGTCGCGGTGATCGACGCCGATCTGCAGCATGACGAGCGTCTGCTGCGGCCGATGCTGACGAAACTGCAGGACGAGCAACTCGATCTCGTCGTGGGTACGCGGCACGCGGAGGGGGGCTCGAACGAAGGGCTGTCGTCGTGGCGTGTGCCGCTGAGCGATCTCGGAAAAAAGCTCAGTCGCGTCGTCAGCCGCCGCGCGAATCTCACCGATCCGATGAGCGGCTACTTCGTCGTCGATCGCCGTTTTCTTGAAGAGGTCGTGCGTTCGCTCTCCGGCACCGGGTTCAAGATCCTGCTCGATCTCGTCGCGTCGTCGCGCCGCCCTGTGCGGATCGGCGAGGTCGCGTATCAGTTTCGTCCGCGTCTGCACGGCGACAGCAAGCTCGATGTGCTGGTCGGCCTCGAATACCTGCAGCTGCTGATCGACAAGTCGGTCGGCAATCTCATCCCGCCGCGCTTCGTGATCTTCGGTCTCGTCGGCGGCGCGGGCGTGGCGCTGCATCTCGCGATTCTTTACGCGATGCTCGCCTGGGCCGGACTGCGTTTCGCGGCGGCGCAGACGATTGCGACCGTGCTCGTGATGACGAGCAACTTCTTCCTCAACAACGCGCTCACGTGGCGCGATCACCGGTTGCGCGGCCGCGCTGCATTCATCGGACTGCTGAAGTTTTACGCGGCCTGTTCGATCGGTGCGTTCGTGAGCATTCAGATCGCGCGCTACGTCGCGAGCCGCGGCACGCCGTGGTATCTCGCCGGTTGTGCCGGTCTCGCGATCGGATCGGTGTGGAAC
>JALYOB010000473.1 GCA_030857085.1 Acidobacteriota bacterium
ACCCTCGGGCGCGGCGGCAAGGTCGAACATCTCCTCGCTACACCTGACGCGCTCGCGTCTTCCGGCGTCCGCTTCTTCGAAACCACGCGCGGCGGCGACATCACCTATCACGGCCCCGGCCAGATCGTCGGCTACCCGATCCTCCACCTCGGCGAAGGCAATCGGGACGTCCGCAAGTACGTCTTCAACCTCGAGGAAGTCCTCATCCGCACCGTCGCGGAATACGACATTACCGCCGAACGCGTCGACGGCAAACGGGGCATCTGGGTCGGCAACAACAAGATCGCTGCGATCGGCGTGCGCATCGCCCGCTGGGTCACCTCCCATGGCTGGGCGCTCAACGTCTCCACAAATCTCGACCACTTCCGCCTGATCACCCCCTGCGGCCTCCACGGCACCGGCGTCACGTCGATCGAGCGCGAGACCGGTCGCAGCGTGCCGCTCGACGAAGTGCGCGAACTGCTCGCGAAACATTTCGCGGACGTGTTCGAGCGTGAACTCGTTCCTCGTCCCGAAACCATTCGCCTCGTGAAGGTCGTGGTGCACGACGACGAGAACCACGTCCTGCTTCTGCATCGCCGCCCCGAGCGCGGCGACTTCTGGCAGCCGATCACCGGCTCGATCGAAGAAGGAGAAGCGCCGCTCGAAACCGCACGCCGCGAGCTGATCGAAGAAACCGGCCAGAGCGGCGAACCCCGCTCGCTCGACCTCACCCAGTCTTTCCTCATCGAATCGCAGTTCCTCGCCTCACGCTATCCCGCACCGATCATCGCCAGCGAAGTCGTCTACACCGCCACACTCGACTCGCGCCTCCCCGTGCGCGTCGACCCGCTCGAGCACGATGCGTGGGGCTGGTTTACGTTCGCCGAGGCGTATGAAAGGATGAAGTGGACCGATGACCGCGAGGCGGTGGAGGTGGTCGAGAAGCAGTTGCGCGTAGCGAGTGGCGAGTTGCCCGGGCCTGATCGCTTCGACGCAAACGCTCTGGCAACTCGCAACGCGCCACTCGCCACCAAATCATGACCCCGATCAATAAACGTGCAGGCCTCCGCCCCGAATGGCTCAAAGTCCGAGTTCCCGGCGATCTCCAACAGCTCCCGGTTTCGAAGCTGATCAATGACCTCGCGCTGAACACGGTCTGTCAGGAAGCGCGCTGCCCGAACATCTTCGAATGCTGGAACGCCGGCACCGCGACGTTCATGGTGCTGGGCGAGATCTGCACGCGGCGCTGCACGTTCTGCGCGGTTGGACGCGGCAAGCCGCTCGTCGCGGATGGCGATGAGCCGCGGCGTGTGGCCGAGGCGGTGGACAAGATGAAAGTGCGCCACGCGGTGATCACGATGGTGAATCGCGACGACATGCCGGACGGCGGCGCGGCGCATGTCGCCGAGACGGTGACCGCTGTGCGCGAACGCACTGGGGCGGCGGTGGAAGTGCTGATCTCCGACCTCGACGGCAATCGCGACGCATTGCGCACCGTGATCGCCTCGCAGCCGGAAGTGCTCGCCCACAACGTCGAGACCGTTCCGCGCCTCTACGCGCAGGTGCGTCCCGTCGCAAAGTACCAGCGCTCGCTCGACATCCTCCGCTGGGCGCACGAAGAGCGGAAGGACAACATGTTGACCAAGTCGAGCGTGATGCTCGGCCTCGGTGAGAGCGAAGAGGAAGTCCTCGAAGTCGCCCGCGACCTCCGCGCCGCCGGCGTCGACATCTTCACCATGGGCCAGTACCTCGCCCCGAGCGAAAAGAACCACCCCGTGCGGCGCTACTACACGCCCGACGAATTCGCAGAGCTCGGCCGCAAAGCAAGAGAGCTTGGTTTTCATCATGTGGAGAGCGCGCCGCTGGTGCGGAGCAGCTATATGGCGCACCGCGCCGTTGCGCGGGATTGAGGATTGAGGATGAAGGATTGAGGATTCTCTCGATGTTCATCCTCAATCCTCAATCCTTAATCCTCAATCCGCTACAATCCGCCCGCCCATGCCCCTCGTGACATTCGCCGACGCCGGTAAGAGCGGCGAGTATCCCGCGGGGAAAACGCTCCTCTCGATCGCCGGAGACCTCGGCGTCCGCGTCAGTCAGGTCTGCGGCGGCGACGGTGCGTGCGGGACTTGCAGGATCGAAGTCGTCGATGGGTGGGACCGGCTCACGCCGCCCACTCCCGATGAGACCTACAAAGAGCTCGAAGCGCCCTACCGGTTGAGCTGCCAGGCGAAGCTGGTGGGCGATGTCGTCGTCAAAGTCGCAAGAATCGAATAGCTGGAGTTCACGAGAATGACTGTCGTCTCTCCCCCGTCCCAGGCCGGCCTCACGCCGCAGCAGCTCGCGCTGATCCTGCAATACACCGTCGAAGCCTACAAAGTCTTCGAGAAGCTCGCCGAAAATCTTCCCAACCCGATGACGCGGACGATGTTCAAACAGTTCGCGGTCGATGAGCGGGAGAACCGCGATCTCATCGAGATGAAAGTCGCCTCCACCGGCGGCAATCGCGTCCGCGTCACGCTCGGCGCCGACATGATCTTCAACGAGATCCTCGAAGGCGAGATGTCGTATCGCGAGACCGCCGAGTTCCTCATCTCGCGCGAACGGACGATGCAGCGCAAGATGCGCGAGTTCATCACCGCCGCGACAACCCTCGATCGCCGTTTCCTGCTCTATCTCGAGAGCGTCAACCGCTCGCACATCGTCGAGCTCGAGCGCGAGCTGGAGCTGATCAAAGACGACGTCGACTGGTGGAAGCGCGAAGACGCCGAGTGGCATATGGTGAACGGCACGCCTGTTGGGGCGTGAGCGATGAACATCTCGCTCTCCCCCGAGGCGGCTGCGCATCTGAATGGTGATGCGGATGGCCGCGTGCTGCGGATCGCATTCACGACCGGCTGCGGCGGCTCCGGCTATCGGCTGAGCTACGCATCCGAGCCGGTCGCGGATGATGAAGTGCTGCAGATCGACGGCATCACCGTCGCGCTCGACAACATGGCCGCGTCGCGCCTCGACGGCGCGGTCATCGAGTACGACGAAGAGGAAGACGGGTTCCTGCTCGAGCATCCCGATGCCGTAGCCGCGGTCTGGTGCGGCTGACCCGCCTCTGGTCCGCCCTTCGCAGTTTCCGGAAGATGTGAAACGTGCCCTCGCGTTGTTCGTCCTGATCGCCGCCGCGTGCAGTCAGCCCGCGCCGCGCAACGTCGCGCCAGCCGCGCAGACGCAATCCGAAACACGGAAAACCACCATGCCTGAATCGTTAGTCGTAGTCGCCCTCGGCGACTCTCTTGCCTATGGCGCCGGCGATGAGACCGGCGAGGGAATCGCCGGCCGTCTCGACGACGAGCTCCGCGCGCGCGGCGTCGCCAACGCGGAGACGGTGAACCTCGGCGTGAATGGCGCGCAGACCGGCGACGTGCTCTCGCGCCTCAAACAGGATCGCGTGCGGAAGACGCTCGCGCGCGCGGACGCGATCGTGCTTTCGATCGGCGCGAATGATCTGTTCCGCTCGAACACCTCGCGCGACGAGATCCTCCGCGCCCCGTTCGAAATCGCGGAGCGGATCCTCAGCCGCATCGCGACGATCGTGGCCGAGCTGCACACGATCAATCCGAACGCGCGCATCCTCCTCCTCGGCGGCTACAACCCCGTCCCCCGCCACCAGTACGCCGCGATGATCAATCAATACCTCGGCCTCTGGGACATCGCCCTCGCCGGCCGCTTTGAGAATGACCCGCGCGTGGCCGTCGTGAAGATGAACGACATCGTCACCCCGCAGCGCCTCAGCCGCTACGACTCCTTCCACCCCGGCGCCGCCGCATACCGCGAGGCGGCGAAGAGGATCGCGGGGATGTTGCTCGAGGAAGTGAACGCGGCGTAGGGGGTAAAATCTCGGCGATGGCGAACGCAAACGATCTTCGTGATCTCGAGTCACGGCTGCTGCAGCTCGACGCGCCCGCACGCGCTGCGCTCGCGAAGACGTTGCTCGCGAGCCTCGACGATCTGACCGAGGACGACTACGCCCATCTCTGGGCGGAGGAAGCGGAAGCTCGCTATGCCGACTTTCTGGCGGGACGCACGACTGCTCTCGACGGC
>JALYOB010000087.1 GCA_030857085.1 Acidobacteriota bacterium
CGGCTCTGGCAACTCGCCACTCGCCACTCGCTACGTCCTCACACCTTCAGCACAATCTTCCCGAAGTGCTCGCTCGCTTCCATCAATCGATGCGCGTCCATCGCGCGCTCGATGGGCAGCACTTCATGAATCACCGGATGAATGCGGCCGGCTTCGAGGTCGTCGCCGAAGCGGGTGAGGAAGGCGGTCACGATGGCGGCTTTTTCTTCGACCGGTCTTGCGCGAAGGGTGGATCCGATGATCTGCGCGCGTTTCATCAGGAGCTGCGCGACGTCGATTTCGGTCGTGCGCTGGCCGCCCATGGAGCCGATGATCACGATCCGTCCATCGGGAGCGATCGCCTCGAGGTCGCGTGCGACGTAGCGGGCGCCGATGTGGTCGAGGATCACGTTTGCGCCGCGCGCTTTTTCGACAAAGTCTTCGTCGCGGTAGTTGATCGCCACGTCCGCGCCATGCTCGAGGCAGCGCGCGCATTTCTCGTCCGAACCCGCCGTCACGAGCACGCGCACGGCAGCGAGCTTGAGCAGCGTGATCGCCGCGGTTCCGACGCCGCTGCCGCCGCCGTGAATGAGTGCGGTCTCTCCCTGCCGCACGCGCGCGAGCATGAAGAGGTTCAGGAACGCGGTGAGGAACACTTCCGGAATCGCGGCCGCTTCTTCATCTGTCAGAACCTGCGGAACGCGCATCGCCGAGCCAGCGTGCACGACCACTTCTTCCGCATAGCCGCCGCCGGCCAATAGCGCCATGGCCCGGTCACCCACGTTCCAGCCGACGACGTCGCGGCCGACCTCGGAGACCACGCCGCTGCATTCGAGCCCGAGGATGGGCGACGCGCCTGCGGGGGGCGGGTAGCGGCCTTCGCGCTGCAGCAGATCGGCGCGATTGACGGACGTCGCACGGACGGCGATGCGAAGGTCGTTCGCGCCGAGTTCCGGACGCGGCGCTTCGCCGAGGAGGAGGGAGCCTTCGCTGACGACAATGGCGCGCATGGCGTGCAGTTATAAACTGCGCGCGTCGTGAATGATCTCGTTATTTCCTGTCTCGATCTGCGCAAGCATTACCCCGACGTGAAGGCAGTCGACGGCATCGACCTCGAAGTCCGCCGCGGCGAATGTTTCGGTCTCCTCGGCCCCAACGGCGCGGGGAAGACCACGACCATCGAGATTCTCGAAGGTCTCAACACGCCCGACTCCGGCGACGTCCGCATCCTCGGCATGACGTGGGAGAACGACGAGCGCGAGCTGCGCGAGCGCATCGGCGTCTCGCTGCAGGAGACGCAGCTCGCCGAGAAGCTGACTGTGCTCGAGACGCTGCGGCTCTTTCGCTCGTTCTATCGCAACGGCCCGACGCCCGACGAATTGCTTCGCAGCTTGTCGCTCGATGAGAAACGCAATGCGCGCGTCGGCAAGTTGTCGGGAGGCCAGAAGCAGCGGCTCGCCGTCGCGTGCGCGCTGGTCGGTGAGCCGGACATTCTCTTTCTCGATGAGCCGACCACAGGCCTCGATCCGCAAAGCCGGTTGCAGTTGTGGGATGTCGTGTCGATGTATCGCCAGCGCGGCGGCACGGTGCTGCTGACGACGCACTACATGGAAGAAGCGGAGCGCCTCTGCGACCGCATCGCCATCGTCGATCACGGCAAGCGCATCGCCCTCGGCACGCCGCCGGAGCTCATCGCGAAACTCGAGGCGCCGCACATCATCGAGTTCGCGAGCACGCCGCCGCTGAATGAAGGCGATTTCGCGAACATCACCGGCTGCCATGGCGCGTCGCAGCGCGGCGATCGCTGGCTGCTGCGCGTCGATTCGCTCGCCGTGGCCGTGCCGCAATTGCTCGAGAAAGTCGAGTCGCGCGGCGCGAAGCTGGAGACGCTTTCGACGCACGCGGCCACGCTCGAAGATCTGTTCGTTGCATTGACGGGAAGGGAGTTGCGCGATGTCTGAGCGGAGCAAACGGCCCACGCGGCATCCGCTGCTCGAGATCACGGTCGTGCGGCTCAAAGAGTTTCTGCGCGAGCCCGACGCGGTGTTCTGGGTGTTCGCCTTTCCGCTGCTGCTCACGGTTGCACTCGGATTTGCGTTTCGCGAGAAACCGCCCGACCGCATTCCGATCGGCGTCGTCGAAGGTGCGGCCGCGCAGCACTGGCGCGCGGCGCTCGAGAAATCGCCTGCACTGCTGACGCGTGTCTATTCGGAACAGGAAGGACGCGAGCAACTGCGGCGCGGAAAGATCTCGCTGCTCGTCGAAGCGAGCGGCGCGACGCCGGTCTATCGCCTCGACGTCACGCGTCCGGATGCACGCACTGCACGTGTGGAAGTCGACGATGCGTTGCAGACCGGCGCGGGGCGTCGCGACGTGCTGCAGGCGAAAGAAGAACGGGTGCAGGAGCAGGGCTCGCGCTACATCGACTTCCTCGTGCCGGGCCTCATCGGCATGAACCTGATGGGCACCGGCATGTGGAGCATCGGCTTCGCCGTGGTGAACGCGCGTCTCAAGAAACTGCTCAAGCGAATGCTCGCGACGCCGATGCGGAAGAGCCACTTCATGCTCGCGCAGCTGCTCTCGCGCATGGTCTTCCTGGTGATCGAAGTGGCGGTGGTGGTGATCTTCGCGAGGCTCGTCTTCGGCGTCGCGATCCGCGGCTCGTTCCTCACGTTCGCCATCGTTTGCCTGATGGGCGGCGGCGCGTTCGCGGGCGTCGGTTTGCTCGTTGCGTCACGTGCAAAAACGCTCGAGGCGATCAGTGGCCTCATGAACGTGGTGATGATGCCGATGTGGATCTGCTCGGGCGTGTTCTTTTCGTACGAGCGCTTTCCCGACGTGGTGCTGCCGGTGATCCGCGCGTTGCCGCTCACGGCGCTCAATGACGCGTTGCGCGGCGTGATGAACGACGGCTTCAATGTCGCGCAGATTGCGCCGCAGCTCGGCGTGCTCGCGGTGTGGGGCGTGGTCAGTTATCTCGTCGGCCTGAAGATCTTCCGCTGGCAGTGAGCGGGTGGCGATCGGTGGCGACGAACGTCTGTGCGTCGTTGGTGAACCACAAGCGGAAGCCGCGATCGTTCGCGAGGTAGTGGAGGATCGTGTCGCGCAATCCGCAGCGGCACGGCACGTCGATCCCCAGCTCGCCGAGGTGCGCGGGATAGTCGCCGCTGCGCGCGAGGAGGGCGTTGCGCGCGCGGTCCGCGGTGACGATGCATTCGTCGAACGCGCGTGCGAATTGCCGCTGCCCGAGGAGCAGACCGGCGAGCATGGCGGCACCGGTGAGGATGGTGAAGGCGCGGCCGCGTTTCGCGATGACGGCGAGGATGAGCGACGTGAGCGGGATGACGCTCGCGAAGACGTACTGCACGAATCCGAGCTCGCCGCGCTCGCCTAACGCGAGCCCAAACAAAAAGGCCGCGCCGGCGTAGGCCAGCGCGGCAAGGAGTGGTGTTGTCTTCGACATCGAGTGGCGTGTAGCGAGTTGCCAGAGCAGTATCGCCCGGGCGATCACGCCCGGGCAACTCACAACGCGCTACGCGCTACTTTCTCAGAACCCGAACGTCAACCCGAGATTCACCTGGCCCTGCCAGAAATCCTGGTTGTAGAAGTAATTGCAGATCGTGCAATCGTCTTCGTTCTGGAGCGAGGTGTAATAGCCGCGGCCTTCGAGGCGCACGCTCATCGCGCGGTTCATCGGGATTTTCACGCCGATGCCGGCGGAGGCGGAGAAGCGGTTCTCCGAGGTGACGTTGCGAATCTGCGGATCGAGCTGGGCGAGGCCGCCGCTGACGATCGCGTACGGCGTGGCGTTGCGCGAGCGTGCAAACGGAATCTGCAATCCGGCGTGGAGGTACGTCACGTCGATGTCTGCCACTTCGTTGTTCGGCTCGAACAGACCGCCTTCGGTCTCGAGCTGCGACGCCTGACGGTTGGCCATCAGTTCGAGTTTGAGACCGGTGTCGCCCAGCGGGAGCGCGAAGCCAACGCCGAAGTTCGCGCTCGGCTGCACGTCGACGTCCTGTCCGAACAGGAACGTGCGGTCGGCGAAGATCGTCCCGCCCCACGTATAGCCGACGAAAGGCGTGAGCTCGAATGCATTCGCGGGCGGCGCGTCGCGGTACTCATCGCGATCGTCCCGGCCGCGGCGGCGGCGCCAGTCGTCGTCGCCCGATTGTGCAAAGGCGGCGGTGGTGATCAGAGTCAGAAAGAGCAAAGCAGCGAGTCTACGCATTGAAACCTCCCCAGAGTTGTCTGCGCCCGCACTTACAATCCCCGGACCATGAAAGTTGCCACCTGGAACGTGAACGGAATCCGCGCCCGTCACGAGCAATTCGTCGCATTTGCGGCGGCGGAACAACCCGATGTGATCTGTCTGCAGGAGATCAAAGCGAAGGTCGAGCAGATCCCGCAAAGCTGTTCGATTGAGGGATATACGTGCTACTGGCACGGCGCGGGCGGATACTCCGGAGTGGGCCTGCACATCCGTCGCGAATTTGCAGACGCGGTGCATTACGAGCACCCCGAGTTCGATCACGAGACGCGCATTGTGCAAACTCAAATTGAGGACACAGTGTTCACCAGCGTGTACGTTCCGAACGGCGGGAAGGACTTCGACGCGAAGATCGCGTTCATTCATTCGCTGATCGATTACGCGGCGAAGATCAAAGACAAGGGTCTCAATCTCGTGCTGTGCGGCGACATGAACATCGCGCGCTCGGAAATGGACGTGCATCCGAAAGAGCGCAAGCCGCGCGCAATCGGCCAGTTGCCGCAGGAGCGTCTGCTGTTCGAGCGATTGCTCGACGAAGGTGGTCTGGTCGACGTCGGACGCTCGCTCTATCCCGAGGATGCGAATTACTTTTCATGGTGGGCACCCTGGCGCCAGATGCGCGAACGCAACATCGGCTGGCGCTTGGATTACGTGCTGGCGAGCAAAAAGCTGGCGAAGAAAGCGGTGTCGTGTCCGTCATTGCGCGAGATCGGCACGAGCGATCACGCGCCGGTGGTGGCGACGTTTTCTTGAGTTCCTCGGCGTTCCTCGGAGTTCCTCGGAGTTCCTCGGAGGAAGCTTGAGTACCTCGGTACCTCGGAGTACCTCGGAGTACCTCGGCGGAGCGGTTCCTCCCGAGGTACTCCGAGGTACCCGAGGTACTCCGAGGTACTTTCACTCCGAGGAACTCCGAGGAACTCAATGCGGGGGCTACCGCCCCGCACCAAAAGAAAAAGCCGGCGTAGATACGCCGGCTTTTTCGTCTACCGCGATGAAGCGATGAACTATTCGAGAACCACGAGCACCACGCGGCGATTGGCGGCGCGGCCTGCGCGGGTTTTGTTCGACTCCAGCGGGAGGGTATCGCCGTAGGAGATGGTCGACATGCGGGCGAGCGGGAGCTGGTGCTGGCGCGAGAGGTAGCGGCGCACCGAGTCGGCGCGGCGTTGTCCGAGGTCTTCGTTGTGACGCTCGCCGCCGGTGTCGTCGGTGTGGCCCTGGATCTCGACGAAATACTGCGTATTGAGACCCTTCACGCGGCCCGCGAACTCGTCGAGTGCCGCCATTGCGTTTTTATCCAGCTCCGCCGAGTCGCTCTTGAACTTGATCCGCTCCTCGGAGAACGACTGCTCGAATACGACCTTCCCTTTCGCGAGCACGCCCGCTTCCTGCGCGCGCTTCAATGCTTCCTGCGCGGACTGGCTGAGCTCATTGAGGCGGACGTCGGTCTGCTGCTGCTTCTGCTGCAGATCCTCGACCTGACCGGCGACCGATTCGATGCGCTGATTCGTCTGCGCCTGCGAGGCGGCGATCTTCGCGTCGACGGACTTCGACGTCGCGCATGCGCCGAGGAGGACCGGCAGTGCCGCTGCCGTGAGAATTCGGGAAAACGTCTTCATCTACTCTTTTTCCTTTCGTTGCGCTTGCGCTCGCGGGTCGATGCAGTCAGAGCCGGAGGCTCGGTGCCGCGGTAGCCGGCGCGAACCCGGATCGACCGCACGCGCCCGGCGAGCTCGAGCGAAATGCGACGGTACTTTACTGCTCCTTTTCCCGTCGGCGCGAACCCAATCAAGTATTGAGCCCGCAGAGTTTTTTCGATTCCATCCATCGCGTTTCCGAGCAGTTCGGGCTTGTTGCCGACGAAGAGCTTTCCGCCGGTCGATGCCGCGAGCTCGCCCAGAAGGTCGATGTCGCTCATCTCCTCGCTGACCTGCTTCGGTGCAATCTTCTGCTCCGCAGGCTCGCGCAGGCCGAATGCGTAGATGGGGATGGCCACGCCTTCCATGCGGCGGGCGACGTCGCTGCGCGAGAGCTTCGATGCGTTGTCGATGCCGTCGCTGAGAAGAATGATCGCGCGGGAGGGATTGCGTCCGAGCTCACTCAGCTCGGGCATTTCCGCGAGCGCGTCGAAGAACGCCGTTTTGCCCCACGCCTTCACAGTGTCGACCGCGCGGGTGATCGCGGAAGGATTTTCGGTGAAGGGCACGAGCTCGTTCGCATGGCCGCGCGAATCGAAGACGAACAGCGCAAAGTCATCGCCCTCGCGGCGCCGCGCGGTGAGCGCATTGATGGCCGCCTTCGCCGCTTCCATCTTGCCGGCGAGACCCATCGAACCCGAGCCGTCGAGAAGGATCGTCCACGAGACCGGCGCATTGCGCGAGAGCTCGAACATGTCCGTCGCGACACGCTGATTGTCGACGCGCAACGAAACGTCTTTCGCGCTGAGGTCCGTGATCGGAACCCCCTTCGCCCCGACCGCCGTGAAGGGAATCATCACGTAACTGACGGAGACCTGCTCGGTGTAGTCCTGGGCCGCGAGAGGGAGGGCGGCGGCTACGGCGGCCAGCAGGAGTAGCGCGAAGCGGTGAAGCATTGGTGCGAATAACAGTTGCGGCGCCCTGCTTCATCCCGAGCCGCCGAATTGAGAATTGTGAATTGAGAATTGAGAAATGGCCCGCGCGCGCTTTTCTCAATCCTCAATTCTCAATTCTCAATTCGCGGCGCGCCAGCGCCGTGCCTCACCCCTTCTGCAGCGGAATGAAATCCTCGTCTTCCTGATGCTTCCGTTCCCACTTGAGAAAGTCGTAATACCCGCAGCGCGATTTGTCGGGGTATTCGTGGCAGACGCCGGGGCGGGCTTCGTAGATCGAGCAGCGGCGCGTTTTGAGGTCGATGAACATGCAGATGCTGCCGTAGATCTTGTCCTTCTGGTGGCGCAGGACCTGTTCGCCTTCGACCACTTTCGTGAAGCGGCGGCGCGCCGTTTCGGCGTCGATGCCGAAGTGCTTCGCGAGGCGCGCCAGATCTTTTTTCTCGACGATGATCCGGTCGTAACTGCAGCAATAGGCGGGGCATTTGAGGCAGTCGTACGACGGCTTCGGCGCGGCGAGATTGGCGATCGTCATGAGTTTTGCGTTCAGTGTAACGGCATGACGAAATATGACAAAGAACTCGATACGCGCACGGACGAATTCGAGGAAGCGCGGCAGCCGCTCGATGAAGTCACGCACGCGCCGAAAGACGATCGCGACGCGGCCGAGCGGCTCGAGGACGAAGGCGAGAGCGGCGATTGATGCGCATTGCGGTGGCGATGTTCGCGCTCTTCGCCGGCGCCTGCTGCACGCGTCTACCTTCGATGCCTGCGAAGACGGCGGCGTTCCCGGCGATTGCAACGCAGACGAACGACGTCGCAGTGACGCGCGAGATATGGCGCGATGAGAAGCGCAATCGCGATGTGCCGGTGACGATCTATGCGCCTCAGCATGCGAGCGCCAGGCTGCCGGTGGTGGTCTTCTCCCACGGCATCGGAGAGAACCGCGATTCGTACGCATGGCTCGGCCGCACGCTCGCGCAGCACGGCTATCTGACCGTGCACGTCACCCACGCCGGCACCGATCGGGCGGTGCTCGAGCGCGGCTATCGCCACTTGTATCGCGCGGTGAAAGAGCCGCAGAACTGGATCAATCGCCCGCTCGATGTTTCGTTCGTGCTCGATCGTCTCGCATCGCGCAGCGACGCCGACGTGAATCAGACCGCCGCCGTCGGACATTCGGCCGGCGCATTCACGTCCTTCGCACTCGCAGGCATGCGTACCGCGAGCGGCCAGACGTTTCGCGATCCGCGCGTGAAGGTTGCGATTCCGATGTCGATGCCGCGCATGGACGGCATCGTTCCGCCGGGCGGCTACGACGCGCTCGAAGTGCCTCTCCTCAATCTCACCGGCACCTGCGACTCGAGCATCATCTATCGCACGTTCCCGAAGCATCGGCGCATTCCGTTCGAACAGACGCATGCACCGCTGCAATATCTCGTCACGCTGCAGGGGGCGACGCACAACTCGTTCGTGATCGAAGACAAGCGGCGCGACGCGATCCTGCATCTCACGCTCGCATTTCTCGATGCGTATCTGCGCGACGATCGTGCCGCACGCGCGTGGTTCGATGAGGCCGGACGTGCAGAGCTCGACGGGGTCGGAATTTCCGTGGAACGCAAAAGCGGCGCTGCACGCTAACATGTGCATCGCATGGATCACGCCGTCGCCCTCGTTCAGGCGTACCTTCAACTCAACGGCTACTTCACCTCGGCCGAATATCCGATCATCGCCGGCACAGCGCGCAGCGGATTCCGGACGATCACCGACATCGACATCCTCGCGTTCCGCTTTCCCTCCGGCCAGCCGCTGGCGCGGCGGAGCAAGCAGGATCCGACCGGCCTCGATGTGACGATGCTCGACCCCGGCCTCGCCGTTCCGGCCGGATCGGTGGACATGATCATCGGCGAGGTCAAGGAAGGCCGCGTCGGGATCAACACCGGCATCCGCGAACCGGAAGTGCTCAAGGCGGTCGTCAATCGTTTCGGCGAAGTGGCCGATCCCGATGCGCTCGTCGAGCAGCTTCTGAAAAGCGGAAGTGCGGAGCTGCCGCCGTCCTTCTCGGTGCGCCTGATCGCATTCGGTTCGTTCCCCCCCGGTTCCGCCGTCCCTCCCTGCCGCATCATCAGCCTCGGCCACGTGCTGCAGTTTCTGCAGTCGTACGTGCGCAAGCACTGGCACGTGCTGCGGCACCTGCAGTTCAAGGATCCGGCGTTCGGCTTTCTCATGACGCTCGAGAAAGCGCGTCGCGGCGGCGCAGGCCGTCGCGGCGAGGCAGGCGTGGAAGTCGTGCCGCCCGATGAACAGGAACGCAGCGCGAATGGCCGCCGCCGCGGTGAAACGCCGCATGGCGATGGTCATGCGAACGGCTACGCGAATGGCCAGACGAATGGCCACGCAAATGGTCACGCAAACGGCCACGCGCAAGCGTCGGCGCAGCAGCAGTACGAAGTGCCGCGCGAGGAGATCGTGGTGCCGCGCCTTGCAGCGCCCCGCGTGCGGGGACCACACCGTCCCGCGAGCGGAAGAGGGAGGCGATGAGCCTCACTCGACGCGCGCTCATCGCCAGCGCTGCTGCCGCCGCGGTGACGACTGCATTGCGCAATGAGAATGCGGAAGCGCAATCGACACCGCAGACGAACGCAGCACCGAATGCCGAGGCTGAGGCGCGAATTGCGATGGTGCTCGGCAAGTACGGCGAGCGGTTCACCGAAGAGCAGAAGAACGAGATTCGCCGCAACATCCGCGGCGCGCAGAGCGGCTTCGATGCGATGCGCGCGTATCCGCTCGACAACTCGGTCGAGCCGGCGACGCTGTTCCGCGTCTATCGCCGCACGCCGCGGCTGACGCGCGTGCGGACGGAGAAGAAGTAACCGTGGCGATCTCGGAAGACGTTCTCTATCTCACCGTCACCGAGCTCGCGTCGCAGATCAAGGCGCAGAAGCTCTCGCCGGTCGCGTTGACCGAGGCGTATCTGCGGCGCAGCGAAACGGTGGGCGCGCGGCTGAATGCGTACGTGACCGTGATGCGCGAGCGCGCGTTGCGGGAAGCGAGAGAAGCAGAAGAAGAGATCGGCCGCGGCAGGTATCGCGGCCCGCTGCACGGCATTCCGTACGCGGCGAAGGATCTGTTCGCGGCCGTCGGTGCGCCGACGACGTGGGGCGCGCGTCCGTACGCGAAGCAGACGTTCGACTACGACGCGAACGTCATTCGCCGCCTGCGCGCGGCGGGCGCAGTGCTCCTCGGCAAGGCGGCGATGATCGAGCTCGCCGGCGGGATGGGCTATCGCTACGGAACCGCGTCCATCACCGGCGGCGCGAAGAATCCGTGGAACGAAACCTGTTGGACGTGCGGCTCGTCGAGCGGCTCGGGCGCAGTGGTCGCGGCGGCGCTGGCGGCGTTCGCGATGGGAACCGAGACGTGGGGCTCGATCATCTGTCCGTCCGCGTATTGCGGGATTTCGGGCTTGCGTCCGACGTTCGGGCGCGTGGGCCGCGGCGGCGCAATGGCGCTTTCGTATTCGATGGACAAGCTCGGCCCGATGGCGCGCAGCGCGGAAGACTGCGGGTTCATTCTGGCGGTGCTCGCCGGCCACGATCGCGAGGATCGTCATTCGCTTCCGGAAGACGAGGCGCACTTTGGATTCGAGCGCGCGCCGCGCGCGCTGCGCATCGGCCGGGTGACGAATGCATGGGCGCGCGAGAGTCTGCAGCCGGAGATCGACGCGATCACGAACAAAGCGTTTGCGACGCTCAAGAATGCAGGCGCGACGATCGTGGACATCGAGTTGCCGGAAGGTCCGTGGGAAATGGCGGCGGGCGTGACGATTCAGGTCGAAGGCGCGTCTGCGTTCGATGTGCTGATCGAGTCGGGCGGCGTGGCCGAGTTGACGGACCCCGGCAGCAGGATCGGCGGCTATGTGAGCAAGAGCGTTCTCGGCGCCGACTACGTGCGCGCGCAGCGTTTGCGTACGGTGCTGCAGCAGAAGATCGATGCGCTGTTCGAGAAGGTGGATGTGCTTTCGGCTGCGTCACTGCCGGTTGCAGCAACGCCGATGGAGGCGAATCTCGAGACCGATCTCGCGTTCTCCGATCCGCTAGGCGGAATCGGCAACGCATGCGGATTGCCGGCGATCAGCGTGCCGTCGGGCTTCACGTCGAAGAACCTGCCTGCGGGGATTCAGTTCGTCGGAAGAGCGCTCGATGACAACGCGGTGCTCGCGGCCGCGCGACTGTTTCAATCGAAGACTGAGTGGCATCGGAAACGGCCCGCGGTTTAGATG
>JALYOB010000474.1 GCA_030857085.1 Acidobacteriota bacterium
ACCATGATGTAGTGAAAGTGCGCGACGACGAAGTAGCTGTCGTGCACGTGCACGTCGACGCCGAGTGCGCCGAGGAAGAGGCCGGTCACGCCGCCAATGGTGAAGAGACCGATGAATCCGAGTACGTACAGCATCGGCGTCTGCCACGAGACCGAGGCCTTGTACATCGTGGCGGTCCAGTTGAACACTTTAATTGCCGACGGCACCGCGACCAGCATGGTCAGGAACGAAAACACCAGCGCCGAATAGACCGAAATGCCGGCCACGAACATGTGGTGCGCCCATACGAGGAAGCCGAGGAACGCAATGCCCAGCGAGGAGAAGGCGACGAACTTGTAGCCGAAGATCTTCTTGCGCGTGAATGCGGCCACGCACTCGGAAATGACGGCCATACCCGGCAGAATCATGATGTACACGGCCGGGTGCGAATAGAACCAGAACATGTGCTGATACAGCACCGGATCGCCGCCCAGCGCGGGATCGAAAATGCCGACCTGCAATGCGCGCTCGACCATCAGCAGCACGAGCGTGATCGCGAGCACCGGCGTCGCCAGCATGATCACGACGCTCGTCGCGTACATCGACCAGACGAACAGCGGCAGGCGGTACCAGGTCAGCCCCGGCGCGCGCATGCGGTGAATGGTGACTAGGAAATTGAGGCCGGTCAGGATCGACGAGAAGCCGGTGATGAACGCGCCCAACGTGACCGCAAAGACGTGGGTATTCGAATACTGCGTGGAGAACGGCGTATAGAACGTCCAGCCGGTGTCGACGCCGCCGGTGATGATGACCACCACGCCGAAAATGCCGCCGGTCATGTACACATACCAGCTCAATAGATTGAGCTTGGGAAATGCGAGGTCTTTCGCCCCCAGCATGATCGGCAGAATGAAGTTGCCGATGATTGCGGGAATGGCCGGGATGAGGAAGAAGAAGATCATCACGATGCCATGCAGCGTGAAGAGCTTGTTGTACGTGTCCGACGTGAACATGTCTCCCTCGGGCGTCAGGAGCTCGAGGCGCATGAGGAACGCAATCACGCCGCCGACGATGAAGAACGTCGTGACGGAAAACAGGTACAGCAGGGCAATGCGCTTGTGGTCCTTCGTCAGGAGCCACGACAGCACGCCGTATTCGTCATTGATGTAATTCCGCCGCTCTCGCGTGGAAGGCTCGATGAACGGAGCGTCGTCGATGGTGGTGGTGGTCATCGTTCGTCCTATTGATTGGTCGTCGTGGCGGCGGGAGCGGTGGTCGTCGCCGCGCCGGACGTCGCGGTCGCAGCGCCGCCTCCGGCAGGATTCGGCTGTCCGCCGACGGTGCGCGGGCCGGTCGCGCCTGCAGTGGTGGTCTGTGCGCCGGCACTGGTCGCGAACGACTGCGGGGATTCGACCGGCGTCGCCTGCGGCTGCTCGCTGCCGAGCACGCGCACATACGCGAGCAGACGAATCAGATCGTCTTCAGTGACCTGCCCCTGGAACGTCGGCATGATCGGCTGATATCCCGCGGCGATCTTCGCCTGCGGATTGAGAATCGACTCGCGGATGTAATTGTCGTCGACGACGATGCTGCGTCCATCCGTCAGCGGCTGCGTCTTGCCGTAAATCCCGGCGAGCACCGGGCCGCGCGCGCCTGCGGTGCCGGTATGGCACGTATTGCACGCATATTTCTCGAACAGCTTCTCGCCCTGCGACGCCAGCGAGCCTTCGCTGCCGCCCGCGAGCCAGCGCTGATAGGCGGTGGGCTCCATGACTTCGACCCAGCCGACCATGCCACTGTGCAGCGTGCCGCAATATTCAGCACAGAAGATGTGGAAGCGGCCGGTCTTCGTCGCCTCGAACCACATGGTGCGATAGCGGTTCGGCAGCACGTCCGCCTTCACGCGGAAGTATGGGAACCACAAGCTGTGAATCACATCCTCGGACGCCATGGTGATCTTGACCGCGCGTCCGACCGGCACGTGCAGCGTATTGATCTCGCGCTGTCCGGTCGGATGCTGGAACTTCCACATCCATTGACGTCCCGTCGCATAGATCTCGATTGCATTCGACGGCACGCGATTCATCCGGAAATAGACGAATGCGCCGGCGACGAAGATGCCGAGGAAGACGAGCAGCGGCACGACGGTCCAGGTCAGTTCCAGTGCGGCCGGCGGCTCCTGCTCCTGCGCCAGTTCATTGTCCGGACGGCGGCGATACTTGATCGCGAAAACGAAGATCACGACCCAGATCAGCAGCGAGACCGCGCCGGTGAGGACGACCAGAAACAGATAGAGGCCGTCGACCAGCGGTGCGACGCTGGAAGCCTGTTCGGGAAAGAGAGGGAAATCTGTCATTTCTTTGTCTCGACGAGGGACATCCGCCGCTCTTTACGGATCATCACGCCGATGAACCCGCCGAGGGCGAGCAGCGTGGCGACGCCGCCGGCACGCGCGAACGTCATGGCGTTACGGCTGTACTTCCCGGTGACCGGGTCATAGTGAAAACACATCAGCAGGAACTGATCGGTGACAGTGCCGACCTTCCCTTCCGAGGCTTCGACGATGGCCAGACGCAGATCGCGCGGCTTGAACTCGAATCCATAGAAGTAGCGGGAAGTGCGGCCGTCGGGCGTCAATACGAGCACCGCCGCGCCATGCGCGAACTGGTCGGTGCGCGAGTCGTAGGCGAACTGAAATCCGACCGTATCGGTGAGGCGCTTGATCGCCGTCTCGTGTGCGGTCAGGAAATGCCATCCCGGCGCGGAATCGAGGCGGCCGTAATGGCGAATGTATTTCTCTTTGAGGCGAGCCGCATCGGTCGCTTTGTCGCGCGGATCGATGCTGACCGTGATGACGTCGAATTCTTTGCCGATGTCGAACTTCAGGTGCGTGAGGGATTCGGACATCCCTTCGAGCACCATCGGGCAGAGCATCGGACAGCGGTAATAGACGAAATTGAGGAGGACGGGGCGGCCGTGATTGAACAGCGATCCGAGGCGGACGATCTCGCCCGTTTCGTCGCGGAACTGCAGGTCATAGGGAACCTGCGCGCCGAGCTTTTGTGCAATGGCCACTTTGCCGGGCAATTGCGGCGCATCGACCGAGGTCTCGGCGCACAAAGGAAGTGCGATCGCCGCAATGAGCATTGCGACGGCCAGACGCACTTCCCTGTGGACGAACGGGATCACTGGTGCGTGCCTCCAGTGGTGTTCGTCGTGGCGGCCGGCTGCGGCACACCGCTGTCCGGCCCCACCGGCTGACCGGCAGGCGACTGCGTGGATCCCGGCAGCGCAGGCGCGGTGGTCGTGGCCGCAGGAGCGGCCGGCGGAGTGGTCGCGGCGCCGAGCTGTCCCTGAACTGCGAGACGGGCGGCGAGCAGCTGCTTCGCCTGTTCAATGGGCATGTGCACAATGCCGCGCTGCTTGTCGACCCAGCCGTAATTCTTCAGCGTCTCGTCTTCGGCCTCGCGCATTTTCACGAGATCGACGACCGGCGTGTCGCTCTGCGGCAGAGTGACTTCGCCGCGGCTGCTCTTGCGCGGGAACGGCTGCAGGAGCGGCTGATTCTGCGGGATGTCCGCGGTGGCCGGGCGATGCACCGCGGTCTGCGGCGGATCCATCCGGTTGCGCTCCATCTTCGCCATGCCCTTGTACATGAACAGCAGCACGACGTGGGTGATGATCGCGAAGAGGATGAAGATCACGATGAACCACAGAAGGCTGCGGACAGGAACGTCCGAAGACTCGTGGTGCGTCTCGGGATTGAACAGATCGTCGTCTTCGTACTGGATGTGCTCAGGCATGGCGCACTCCCTCGCGCTGCAGCGCTCCCTCGCGAATGGCCTCGTCGACCCACGTCTCGTGAATCGGAATGATGGTCTGGCCCTTCAACTGCGCAATGAATGCGAACAGCCAGAGGCCGCCAATGCCCAGGAACGCGAAGGGGGTGATCCAGGAGAAGTGAAAATCAGGGCCGTAATGCGCCGGACCGATGGTCCAGTAAATGTCGACGAAGCGCATCGCCAGAATGATCACCGTCACAATGGCAATCGTGCGCGGACGGTCTTTGATGT
>JALYOB010000475.1 GCA_030857085.1 Acidobacteriota bacterium
GCGTCGGTCACCGTCAGCGTCACGCTGTACGTTCCCGGCACGTCGTAGCGCAGCGCGAGGGTCGGGCCCGTGGAGGTGATGCGCTCCACGCCGTACGTCCAGACGTACTGGTATCCCGCCACGCCGCCTTCCGGAACGGCGGTGTAGGTCACGGTCTCGCCGGTGTGCGAGAGGCGCGGCGCCTCGATGCGCGCCGCGAGCGGGCAGTAGCGGAGCACGTACGTCTCGTTCGTCGTTCCGCCGTCCCGTTTCGCGATGGAGAGATACGCGCTGCCGGTCCAGATCAGATCGTCGCCAATAGCCGTGCGCAGACGCGTCGTATCGACTGCCGCAAAAAACGTATCGCTGATCTCGACGTTGCCGAGCGTGAAGCGGCGGAGGCGATAGAGCGGCGGACGCGCCGAGCCGGCACCGTCGCGCACGTCGACGTACGCGATCGCCAGTTCGTCGCCGCGCACATTGAGCGATACCAGACGGACGTCCCCGCCGCTGCCGATCAGAAGACGCGACTCCTCTTCCGTATCGAAGCCGGTCGTGTTGATCGCCTTCCAGCGGATGATTCGTGCGTTGTTGCGGATCGTCGTCTGCGCCAGCACGAAGTCGTTGTTGCGCGTATCGACGTCGAGATCCTCGCCGCGCGTCCAGACCTTCTTGATGGTCGTGTTGGCGCCCGGGAAGAGGCGCACCATCATCACGTCGCGCGTCGCCTCCTGCTCGAAGAACACGCCGATCACGCCGCTCTCGGTGATCGCGACCTTCGCGTACGAATCGGGCGCAGTCTTCGAAAGCTGCGCGTCGGTGCTGATGCGCGAGTCGAGCGACACCGGAATCTGCGCGAGCCACACCGCCGGCGTCGCGTTCACCGTATGCGCGATGAAGTACGAGTTGTAGAACGGGCTCCAGACGATCTCGAGCTTGTTCGGTGCATCGGGACGGAACTGGCGCAGCGGAACGAACGTGCCGCTCGTCAGCTCGCCGGTGGTCGAGAAACGGCGGATCGCCAGCTGGTGATCGGACGTTTCGAGGAAGAGGTCGAAGTTCGTCCCGTTCCAGAGGAGGTCGATGACCTTCGCGTCATCGGGGGACGTCAGCTTGCTGATCGGATAGAGCTGGTCGCCATGCTCATTGAAGAGGCTGATCCAGATTGCGTTCGTCGTTTCCTGCTCGCTCGCGATCGCGAGCACGCTGCCGCTCCACGCGTAGGCGCGGACATTGAGCGGCGTGGAGACGGTGCCGCGCGGCAGGATCTGCCGGACTTCCGAGGTGCATTGCGCGGTGGCCGGCGTGGCAGCCGCGAGAAAAACCAGGACGGCAATTGCCGCCAGTCGCATGTGATGCATCGCCCCACCCTCCCCTTCAGAGATTGAGATAACTACCGGACCGCGAGCGAGTATACGCGTCCGAACGCCGCGCTCAGAAGACGTATTTCGGGCTGGCATGCACAGCAGTGAGTGCACTGTTCAGCTCCGGCCCCGGCTGCACGCGGAAGTGATGATTCACTTTCAGGCGCAGGTGCGGCTGTCCCGCCGTCGCGGCGACCTCCGACGGAAGGTCGGTGATCGTGACCGTCACCGGGATCTCGCCGGCGTGCTCTTCCACGATCTCGCGGATCTTTTTCACCGTGTCGTCGCTCATGCGCGGATACGGCACCTCGAGCGCGATCTCCTTCACTTTCTTCTCGCGAATGCCTTCGAGTTGCACGATTTCCAATGCGGAAAGTTCGGGCGTGACCGGCGACTCATGGAACGCCGCAGCGTGCGCGGCGAAGCTCGTCGTCGCTGCAGCAGCCGCAGGCTCTTCGCCGATCGATTCGACAGCGTTGTTGAACGCGTCGATGTCGTCGGGCTCGATCGGCGCCGGTGCAGCGGGAGCGGCCGTGCCGCCGCCGAACAGCGAGAAGTTCGCCTTGTCGACGTCCGCGCCGTACTTTTCGCGCTCGATCTCCTTCGGATCGCGATCGTCGTCCATGTCTTCGAGCCGCAGTTCGTACGCCGAAATGCGGGCGCGCGTTTCGGGATGGCCGCCGTACTCGTCGTCGATGTGCTGCGCCGATTGCTCCGCACTCTGCAGCGATGCCGAACGCCCCGCCTGCTGCCCGCCGGTGTCTTTGACCATCGCCGTGACGAGCACCGCCACGCCGTTGTCCAGCCAGCGCATGTACTTCGAATAGAGATCGGAGAAGACGACCACTTCCACCGAGCCGGCCTGATCGTCGAGGAAGAACTTGGCCATCATCTTCCCCTCGTTCGGACCCTTCTTGATCTTCGACTTTTTCATCTGCGAGACGATCCCGCCGATGTTCACCGTCTCGTCGACGAACTTGTAGAGCGTGTCGGTGGTCGCGTTGGCAAAGAGGCGCAGCTCTTCGCTGAATTTGTTCAGCGGATGACCGGTGATGTAGAAGCCGAGCGTTTCCTTTTCGTAGCGGAGCCGCTCGTCTTCCGGCCATTCGGCTCGCCTCACCCGGCCTTCGGCCACCCTCTCCCCGCCCTGCGGGGCGAGGGGCTGGGGGTGAGGGGTCGCGGCAGCAAACATCGAGAAGAAACTGTTCTGTCCCTTCTCTTTCTCTTCTTTCGCTCTCTGCGCGGAATCCGCCGTGCCGTCGAGTTGATCGAAGAGCGCCTTGCGCGTGGTGCCGAGGAAATCGAACGAGCCGGATTTGATTAGCGCTTCGAGTACCTTCTTGTTGCACGCGCGGAGATCGACTTCCTCGCAGAATCCGAGCAGCGACGAAAAGCGGCCGATCTTGCGCCGCGCTTCGAGGATCGACTCGACTGCTGATTCGCCCACGCCTTTCACTGCGCCGAGGCCGAAGCGGATGTTCGGACCGACGACGGTGAAGTACATGTTCGACTCGTTGACGTCGGGCGGCAGCACTTCGATCCCCATCGACTTTGCTTCGCCGATGAACTTCACCACCGCCTCGGTGCGGTCCATTTCCGACGACATGAGAGCCGCCATGAAATGCCGCGGGTAATGCACCTTCAGCCACGCGGTCTGATACGCGACCAGCGCGTACGCCACCGAGTGCGACTTGTTGAAGCCGTAGCGGGCGAACGGTTCGATGTAATCGAAGATCTCGTTCGCTTTCTTTGCGTCGTAGCCGTTCGCGACGGCGCCTTTCACGAAGCCGCCGCGCTCCTTCGCCATGACCTCGGCGTCTTTCTTCCCCATCGCCTTGCGCAGCAGATCGGCCTGGCCTAACGAATAGGCGGCGACGCGCTGCGCGATCTGCATGACCTGCTCCTGATAGACGATGATCCCGTACGTCTCTTCGAGCAGCTCCTTCATCACCGGCACGAGGTACTTTGGCTTCTGCGTGCCGCTCTTGCACTTGACGTAAACGTCGACCATGCCGGCGTCGAGCGCGCCTGGTCTGTAAAGAGCGTTCAATGCCGCGAGATCTTCGAACTGCGTCGGACGCGCTTTGCGCAGCAGGTCGACCATGCCGCCCGACTCGAACTGGAACACGCCTTTGGTGCGCCCTTCCTGAAAGAGGCGGAAGACTTCCGGATCGTCGAGCGGAATGGCGTCAATGTCGATGTCGACGCCGTCGACCTGCTTCGCGGACTTGATGGCGTCGTCGATGACCGTCAGCGTGCGCAGGCCGAGGAAGTCCATCTTGACGAGGCCCATCTTCTCGACCACGCGCATGTCGAACTGCGTGACGATCTCATCGCGGTTCGTGCGGTACAGCGGGACGTAGTTCGTGACCGGCTCGGGGGTGATGACGACGCCGGCGGCGTGCATGCCGGCGTGGCGGGAGAGGCCCTCGAGCTTCTCCCCGATCTCGATGATCTTCCTGACTTCTTCGTCGTTCTTGATCGCCTCGGCGAGCTGCGGCGAGTCCTTCTTCGCGTCGGTGAGCGTGACCCCCGGGCCGCCCGGGATCATCTTCGAGATCTTGTCGACGAAGCCGTACTGGTGGCCGAGGACGCGCCCCACGTCGCGCACCACCGACTTGGCCGCCATCGTCCCGAAGGTGATGATCTGGGCGACGTTCTCCTCGCCGTACTTTTTGCGCACGTAGTTGATGAC
>JALYOB010000476.1 GCA_030857085.1 Acidobacteriota bacterium
CCCCTCATCCGCCCTTCGGGCACCTTCTCCCCGCGTCGCGGGGAGAAGGGAGATGTGGCCCTTTGTTGCCCCTCGCCCCGCTTGCGGGGAGAGGGTGGCGCGAAGCGCCGGGTGAGGGGCCGTGCGAGCGGCGAAAACGGCGACCGTTACGCCACGTGCCGCTTGCGCGTGCGCGCGACCGCAAGATCCAGCTGTCCCTGCAGAAAATCGCGGAACTCGATGCCGACCGCGCGCAGTTCCTGCGGCACGAGCGAGCTGGTGGTCATCCCCGGAAGCGTGTTCGTCTCGAGAAAATACACGCCCTCGCTGGTGGCAATGAGATCGCTGCGTGAATACCCCTCGCAGCCGAGCGCGCGGTGTGCCGCGAGCGCGGTCTGCTGCGCGTCTTCGCGCATCGCGTCGGGGATGTTCGCGGGGCAGATCTCGCGCGTGCCTGCGCCGAGGTACTTGCCTTCGTAGTCGAAGGCACGATTCGGATCGACTTCGATCTCGATCACCGGCAGTGCGAACGGACCTTCGCCGCGATCGAGCACGCCGCAGGTGAGCTCGCGGCCGCTCAGAAATTGCTCGAGGATGTATGGCGTGTTGCGCGCCATGACTTTCTGCGCCACGCCGTCGACGTCGTCATTGCGTCCCAGGAAAAACAGGCCGCGGCTCGATCCGCCCGCGAGCGGCTTGAGCACGATCCGTTCGTGACGCGAGAGAAGATCGTCGATCGTCGCGCGCACTTCGCTCGCGTTGCGTGCAACGCGCGACTCGGCGACGCGCACGTGGCCGTGCACTTTTTCCTTCGCCCGCTCTTTGTCGAACGCCGCCGCGCTGGCGGCCGAATCGGAGCCTGTGAACGGAATGCCGCGCGCTTCGAAGAGCGATTGCAGCGTGCCGTCCTCGCCGCCCGTTCCATGCAGCGCGAGGAGAAACACCGGATCATCGACGGGCACCGTATCGAGCGCCTGTTCGATGTTCGGAAAAATCGCAGGACGGGCAGGCGCGAAATCGATCTCGAACGGACGCTGATGTCCGAGGAGATCATTCACGCTGACGTCATGCACCGCGCCTTCCGGCGCCCAGAACCATGCGAGCGTTCCCGCGCCGAGCGTCCGCACGATGTTCTGCGCCGAGGCAACAGAAACATGCCGCTCATCAGAAGGCCCGCCGAAGAGGACGATGGTGGTCATTGCGCGGGCGGGAAGTGCAAGGGTGTTGCCGGGCGGTTTGTGGTTGTCCGTTATCCGTTTGGGGTGGTTCTCGGTTATCGGTTGTCGGTTGTCGGTCAGCGCCGCGACGACCCGCCCTGAACGGACAACCGACAACCGACAACGACGCGGCCCCAGGCCGCGTCAGTATTTCTGCCCACACTCCGGACAAAACTTCGGACTTCCCTCCGCCTGATGTCCGCATTGCGCGCAGCCGGTTTTGGCGTTGAGCGTCGCGCCGCATTCGTGGCAGAACTTGCCGCCCTGCGTTTTGGCGCCGCAATCGCCGCAGACGGCGCCGCTCACGGTGCGGATGTCGCGTTGTTTGGTCCAGTCGACGGTCCGCGCTTTTTCGTGAATCTGTTCGCGCGCGGCCTCGGCCTGCGCGGCGGCCATTTCCTCATCGAGATCGGGCGCGCAGCCCTCGCACAATCCGGCCTTCTTGTTCCAGCAGATCGGCTCGCACACCCAGTTGCCGCAGCGCGTGCACTGCTTGAACGTCGGCGCGATCTCGGTGACCGCTTCCTTGAGAGCCGAATCGTGAGCGGGGCCGCCGACCGCGCGCTGCACTTCGTACGCGCTGTCCGCGACGCCGCCGAACATGCCGCCGAACAACCCGCCGGCCACGCGCGCCGCCGAGGCGAGCATGCCGATCTTCGAGGTCTGGAACGACGACATGTAGCCGTTGTGGCACTTCTCGCAATAGAACTTGAACTGATAACCGCGATCGGTGGAGAGGTCGTCGTAATTACCGGTGAAGGGAATGGCAGCAGGCATGATGTTTAGCTTAGCATCCACCCCCGATGAGGAGGCAAGATGCGGCCGCCGCGCTGCTGTTCATCGGCCTCAGCATCGCCATGACGTGGCCGCTCACCCCGAACCTCGGACGCGCGGTGTCCGATCCGGGCGATCCGTTCATCAATACGTGGATCCTCGACTGGGACTATTACGCGACCTTCCACGCGCGTCCGCTGTTTCACGCGAATGCGTTTCACCCCGCGCGCTATTCGCTCGCCTACAGTGAGAATCTCTACGGCCTCGCTCTTCTTCTCTTTCCTCTTCGGCTCCTCGGCGCCGGCGCGCTCGCGGCGTACAACATCGCCATGCTGGCCGGCTTCGCCTTCTGCGGCTACGCGGCGTATCTCCTCGGATCGCGGCTGACGTCTTCGTGGATGGGCGGGATGGCGGCGGGCGTCTTCTACGCCTTTCTCCCTTTCCGTTTCATCCACGTTCCGCACGTGCAGCACGTGTGGGGCGGATGGCTGCCGCTGCTGCTTCTTTGTCTCGTGCGTTACGCGCAGCTGCCGACGCGGCGCCGCGCGATCGCGTTCGCGGCCGTGTTTCTCATGAACGGACTGACGAACATTCATTACCTGCTGTTCGGCGCATTCGCGGCAGGTGTGACCGCTCTGCTGCTCCTTCCGCGCAGTCAGTGGCGCGAGCTCGCGATGGCAACCGGCGTCGCACTGCTGATCCTCGCGCCGTTTCTCTATCCGTACGCGGCAGTGGCAAAGCTGTACGGAATGCAGCGGGGCGTGGAAGAGGTGGCGCGCTTTTCCGCCGTCGCCCGCGACTGGCTGCCGGGACAAGCCACGGAGGCGGAACGGAAGCTCTATCCGGGCGTGCTCGCCTACGTCGCCACGCTCGCCGCGCCGTTCCTCGCGCGCAGAAGAAAGCCGCAGCTCGCACTGGCCTTTCTCTGGATCGCCATCGGCTTCCTCGGCTCGCTCGGCTTTCACACCGAGTTTCACAAGTTTCTTTTCGGAGCGGTGCCCGGCTTTCGCGCGATCCGCGTTCCCGCGCGCTGGGCGGTGATCGCGTACATCGGGATGTCGATGCTGATCGCGCTGGTGACGGCGCGCCTTACCGAGTTCCTCGGTTCCTCGGAGTTCCTCGGAGTTCCTCGGAGGAGACCTGCGCCACGCGCCGAGGAACTCCGAGGACCCCGAGGAACTCCGAGGAACTGGCCGCGGGCGGCGGCGGCGCTCGTTCCGATAGCGTTCGTGGCCACGCTCTGGGCGGCGCCGATCCGCTGGTATCTCATCGATCCCGAAAGGCCGGAGGTCTATCGCTGGCTGGCGAAGCAGAACGTGCGTGGTGTGGCGGAGCTGCCGATGGATTCGTTCTCGAGCGATTACGAATACATGCTCCGTGCGACCGCGCATCACAAGCCGATCGTCAACGGCGTCTCCGGATTCGCCCCGCCGCTGCGCGTGCAGCTCTCGGAACTCTCGCGGCAGGAGCCGATCCCCGACGCGCTCGTCGACAAGCTGCACGAAGCGGATGTCGATACGCTCATTCTCCACGCCGACTTCCTGGGCGCACACGCGCCGTTCGTGCGCGAATGGCTGCAGCGCGAGCTCGCCCGCGGCCGCCTCACCTTCGCCGGCAAGTTTCACAGCCGCCTCGTGGGCGACTTTGTCTTTCACCTTCCGCGTGAGCCGCGCCGCGCAGCGGTTCCGCAGGTGTTGAACGCCTTCCTTCACGATCAGCCGCCGTGCGGCACCGGCACCATGGGCGCGCTCGACTTCCCCCAGCCGATGACCACGTTCCACCGCCGCGCAATCTTCTCCGGCTGGACGCTCTCGCCGCACGGGATCCAATCGGTCGATCTCTGGTTCGACAACCGAACCTACCGCCACCGCGCACAACTCGTCCCCGATCCGTCTCTCAATGCCCGCTGCGCCGGCGATCCGCGCGTGACCCGTACCCGCTACTGGGCCGCCTTCGATCACCGCCCCGACGCCATCCGCCGCGACACCGACGTGCAGGTGGAAGTGACGGACGGGCGGGGGGAGAAGACGGTGTTCGATGATCGTTGGATTACGTGGGAGTGAGG
>JALYOB010000477.1 GCA_030857085.1 Acidobacteriota bacterium
CACGGCGGATTGCCGGCGACGACGTCGAAGCCGCCTTCGGCCATCACGTGCGCGAAGTGAATGTCGAACGAGAAAAAATCGAGCGAGCCGTCTTCGACGCGATCGAGGAGCTTCTTCTGTTCGGCGATACGGCGCTGCAGCTCGAGGCAGCGTTCGGGGTCGACGGCGGCGGTGCGGCCGAAGAGGTCACGCTGCGGAGCACACGCGTGCTGCAGCTCGCGTTCGGCCTCGTCGACGCTGCGCGCGAGCAGCTCCGATGCGAGCCGCTGATCGTTGCCGCGAATGATGCGGTAGAGCGCGGGGCGATGGGCGTGCGGGGCGGAGCGATAGCGCGCGAGGAGATCGCTTTGCGCGCGCAACGCGACCAGCCAGTCGTTGTAGATGTCCATGCGCGCGTCGCCGAGAAAGTCGGTGGGACTGAGGAGCGCGTTGCCTTGAAGGATGTTGCGATCGAGATTCGGCAGCGGCTCGACGCGATCGATGGTGGCGTCGCTGCCGGAGACGATCGCCAGCCAGAGGCGCAGCTCGCACAAGCGCACTGCCTCCGGTTTCACGTCGACGCCGAAGAGCGAATTGGCGACGATGCGGCGGCGCAGATCGCGCGGAACTTCGCCGGCACGTTCGCGCCAGAGGCGTTCGATTGCGCCTAACGCGGAAAGGAGAAATGCTCCCGAGCCGCAGGCGGGATCGACGATGGTGATGGTCGCGAGTTTGCCGACGCCGCCGTCGCCGAGCCACTCGCGAATGGCGCGCTCGGTGAGGACGTCGACGATTTCTTTCGGTGTGTAGAAGCTGCCGCTCGCGGCGCGCTCGTCGGCGGCCATGAGCGATTCGAACACTTTGCCGAGCATCTCCGGATCGACATGCGTTCCGGCGGTCTCTGTTTCCTCGATCCGAAAGTCGAACTTTTCGAAGACCTCTTCGATGACGCGCTGCATCAGCTCATTCGGCAGATGAATCTCCGCGTGCCGCTGCTCGAATGGAGAGGGCTCGAAGAGGCCGCCGTTGAGATACGGCACTTTGCCCAGCCGTCGCGCAGCGAAGGTGCGCTCGTGCAGCGGCGTGTTGAGGCAGCCGAAAAAGAGCGGGATCAGAACGCCGGAAAAGAACTCCCGTCCGCGGCGGATCTCATGCTCGAGACGATCGACCAGAAACCGCCGCTCCCCTGCCAGCCACCCTTTCTCCTGCACGAAGGAGAGGAAGAGGAGACGGGAAAGAAGGAGAAGCGCTTCGCCGTTGATCGCGTCGTTCGCCTCGCCGGGGAACTCGTCGCGCAGTGCGGCGGCGACGTCGCGGACCGCGCCGCGGAAGCGGTGAAAGAATTCGCGCGTGACGCTCTCGCGATCGAGCGCGCGGTCGTAGATGCGTGCGAGCGCGCTATCGTCGTCCCCCCGCGCAAGCAGATTCAGTCGATCGACTGCATGCGCGCTCGGCGCGGCGAGGTTCACCTCCAGACGGCGCAGCGCGCGGTCGGGACCGAGGTCGAAGATCGACAGCTGATCATCGTCGCAATAAGCGACGACTGATGTCGTGAGTTGATTGTATTCACGATAAGAGCGCAGAAATTGAGCGATGTCTTCTGCTGCTGCATTTCCATGCAGCAGGAAAAGATCGAAGTCGCGCAGGCGAGCGGCGAGCTGCAGTCGCGTCTCGCCATCCCACGGAATGACCACTCCGCCGCGGCGCCATTCATCGGCATCGACGTCGATGGGAGCGATCGGGTAGCCGAGGTCGCGAAAGAGATCGAGGGGGTCGGTGTATTCTCTGATGCGGGCCTGCGTCAGCATGGCCGTACCTCCGCATGCCGATCCGCTGGGCTTATCTCAAGCGCGTACTCGCGGGCGCCATCTTCGGGTTGTACATGGCGCACCTGCTGTACTTCATCAATCCGCAGGTCGACATCACGCCGGCGCGGCTGGCGAGTGTCACGCTCATTTACGGCCTGACGTGCGGTCTTCTCTTCGGCACGATTCTGTGGCTCTTCCGCATGCTGCGCGTGTGGGTTTTCGGACGGCCAGAGGCGTATCGCACGCATGGTTTCGGCTATGTCGTCTGCGCCGCGTTCGTTTCCTCGTTCACCTACTGGATGCACCTGCAGCTGCTGCGCGGCTATCTGCCGGTCGGTGCGATGCGCATCCTCTCGAAGGCGAGCAACGTCATCACCGTCACCGCCTTCATCCTGCTCGCGCTTTGGGTGCTCGAACGCAACGCAGGCAAGCGCCGTTCGCGCGCGATCTTCGTGGCGGGCGTGGTGCTGATCGCCGTCTCCGCGGTGTTCCTCTATCAGCGGCGCGAGAGCTATCGCACCGAGCGGCGAAATGTCGTCGTGGCGACGATCGGCGCGCCGTCGGCGCAGGCGCCGGTGATCTTCATCGCCATTCCGAATCTGCCGTACGACTGGATCGTGACCATGAAGGGAGAAGGCTTGGTCCCCTTCTTCGACGCGGCGACCGAACGCGCCTATTTCACGCGAGTCGAAGCGTTCCGCACGACGCATCCGAAGTCGCTCTGGGCGTCGCTCGCGACGGGCAAGCTGCCGCATCGCCACGGAGTCACCGGACGTTACTCCTATCGCACTGCCCTCAACCGCGAGGAGCCATTCCTCCTCCTCCCGTATGGCGTTGCGTTTCGCGCGTGGGGATTGATTCCGCCGGTCGAGCGCATCAGCGCGTCGCTCCGCTCGGGAAGCGCGCTTCCGGTGTGGGCGCTCTTCGAAAGACTCCAGCTCCCCGTCGAAGTCGTGCGCTGGCCGTCGGTCGAAACTCCGCCGCTCCAACCCGCGGCCATCGGCGTTGAAGCGCAGCGCTTCAACACGGCCGGCGCCGCGCGGCAGAAGATCGTGGACGCGCTCGCACTCGACGTCGCCGCGGCGAAACGCGTCGGCGGCAATGCCGCGCTGACGGCGATGGCGTTCAGCGGATTCGAGACCGCGCAACGTGCGCTGCATGTGTTCCGCAACGAGCTCCCGCCGCGCGGCACGACGAAAGGCGATGCGTTGCGCGCGTACACGCAGCAGCTCGATCGCATCGTGGGCGAGATCGCGCGTGCGCATCCGCAGCATCTGATCGTGATCTGTTCGCCGTCCGCCGTCGTCGCGCCGAAGCTGCCGGCAAATGTGTGGGAGTTCGCGACCGGCAAAGTGCGCCGCGACGAGCCGGGAGCCGACGACGGATTTCTTCTCGTCGCGGGACCATCGGCTGCGCATCACGAGCATGCGGAGAGCGCGTCGGTGGTCGACGTCGTGCCGACGCTGCTGTTCGGTGCGGGGCTGCCGATCGGACGGGACATGGATGGGCGCATCCTGACCGACGCGTTCACCGAGGAGATGCTGCGACGGAGTACGCTCACGGCAATCCAGACGTACGAGGCTGAGCGGGTGGTCGTGCGCCGCTCGGGCGTGTAGCGCGCGCGTCACTGGACCCACCGTTTTTTCGCGATGTCGTAGCGCAACACGCGCAGCTTCGCGGTTGCGCCGAACACGCGCACGCACCAGAGCTCGCGTCCGCGGTCGGTGAGATAGATCGTGCCCGGTGTCGATTCGCCGAGCGGCGAGAACGAACAGAGCGTGGTGCGATTGAACGCGACGGGCGATTTCGTCGGCGGCAGCGGATCGCCGTCGGGATCTTTGATCGACTGACGCAGCAGGCCGATCGACACGATGCGCGACTCGGGGAGGACGACGCGCGGCGGCTCGAGCATGCGATCGATGCCTTTGGCGATGTCGTCGTTGCGGACGCCGTCGCCGTCGCCGTCTTCGTACGCGGCGAAATGCCACACGCCGGCGAGCTGCGTGAATTTGAGCGCGGAGTTTTTGCCGGTGGCGATGGCGCGCGAGCGGGTGAGCGCGAATGCGCCGCGCAGTTCCGCAGTGGCGGCGCGGAGCGCGCGGCGGCGGCCGAAGTTGCCGAATGCGGGAATGGCGATCGAGACGGTCATGCCGAGGATGGCGATGGTGGTGAGGAGCTCGACGAGGGTGTAGCCACGGGATCGTCTGGACACACGAATCTCCTTTTTGTGCGAAGCGGTCTGGGAA
>JALYOB010000088.1:0-1908 GCA_030857085.1 Acidobacteriota bacterium
GTGCTGCACATCCCCACCGTCCTCGGCGGCGTCGTTCCGGTTTACAACCTCCCCGGCATCAATGCCGAGCTGCGCTTCAATGGCAGCGTGCTCGCCGACATCGTTCTCGGCAAAATCAGCATGTGGAATGACGCGGCGCTCGTGAAGCTCAATCCCGGAGTGAACCTGCCGGCGGAGCCCATCACGCTCGTGCATCGCTCCGACGGCTCGGGCACGACGTACATCTTCGTCGACTATCTCTCGAAGGTCTCGCCCGAGTTCCGCAAGCGCGTCGGCGTCGCGACGTCGGTCAACTGGCCGGGCGGTGTCGGCGCCAAAGGGAATGAAGGTGTGGCCGGTCTGGTGAAACAGACGCCCGGCTCGATCGGCTATGTCGAGCACATTTACGCATTACAGAACAAAATTGCGTTCGGATCGATACAGAACGCCGCCGGACGCTTTGTGAAAGCGTCGCCGGCGTCCGTCACCGCGGCCGCGTCGGAAGCAGTGAAGGCAATGCCGCGCGACTTCCGCGTCTCCATTACGAACGCGCCGGGAGCAAATGCTTATCCGATTGCCTCCTTTACCTGGCTGCTGCTGTACGAACAGCCGAGCGATCGCGCGCGGGCGAGGGTGATGGTGGACTTTGTCCGGTGGGCGCTGACTGAGGGACAGAAGACCGCTGAGCCGCTCGGCTATGCGCCGCTTCCGGCCGCGCTCGTGCCGCTGGAGCTCGAGGCGCTGAAGCGCATCCGCTTCTAGCGCGGCCTTTCTCGCCAAGCACTTTACGACGACGAGCGATTGCGGCATCATGACGCGTCAGCATGAAGAAACTGCTCGTCGCTGTTGCCGCAATCGCGCTCGTCGTCTGGGTCGCCTCCTGGTTCCGGAATCCTGACCTCGTCGCCAGGTCTGCCGCCCATGAATGGCCGGGAGGGCTTGGCACGCTGGAGTCGGTGGCGGCGCGCCTGACGCCACTGGAGGCGAATGCCGCGTCTGTGAAGCTGACGGCGCTCGCCAGGGCACTGCCAAAAGATGAAGCGCGCGATGAGTTCGTCGCACGCGAGATCACCCGCGGCGAGCTCACCATCGGCGAACCTCCGGCTCTTCCCGGCGACCTCTCGGCTGTTCGCGAGCTGCTATTGCACGAGCCGATCGTATGGGCGCGCGACGCCGGCATCGGCGAAGTCGGCAGCCCGGAAACGAGCGCCAGGCGCACGACGCAACTGACGCTTGCGCGAGCGCTCGTCGCAAGCGCACTGGTGAAAGCGCGCGCAAATGACGCGTCGGCGTGGGACGACCTGCACGCCGTATGGAACCTGGCGCGCTCGCTCGATTCCGAGCCGGAGATGATGATGCAGACCGCCGCATTGTGGATGGTGCGGGCGATCAATGCCGTCGCATGGAAAATGCCGCTTCCCGCGCCTGCCTGGTTCCATGAACTGCAACAGCGCGACGCCGTGCCGCGCCTGCTGGCGGCATTTCAGTATCAGGCCGCCACGTATTGGGTCGACGGCGCCCGCACGTTCCCGACGAAGTGGCTCGCGGATTCGGTCGCAAAAGACCGCAGCATTGCAGAAGAGCTCTCTCATGAAACGAGCTGCGACGTCCGCCCGCCCATGAACGACCTCGGCACCGATTTGTCTTCCGTGTGGCGCCGCGCGTTCCGCTTCCGCGCCGAACGGGAAGCGACAGCCAACGCGTTGCGCGTTCGCGAGGGAAAGGCGATTGAGACGCGCTCGCGCTGCAGTGATGGGCATTGGACGTTCGACGGGACGACATTGCGGTTCAGTCGCGAAATCACGACGCCGCCGCCGGATCGGCCAATGCCGCTCGTATTGGGTCTTAAGCACTCCTGAATGACTTTCGAGTGCGGCGACGCACGTCGCCGCTTTGGCTCCGCGGACGAGTGAAAGCGGCGACTTGCGT
>JALYOB010000088.1:1918-11097 GCA_030857085.1 Acidobacteriota bacterium
CCCCACTCCAAACTTCAACCGATCCCCGCAATCCGTCTCTCCACTTCCTCGATCACGTAATCGGGTGTTGACGCGCCGGCGGTCAGGCCGATGACTTGTGCGTGCTGGAACCAGGAAGGGTCGAGGTCATTGGCGCCCTGCACGAGGTAGGAGGGTTTGGATTCGCGGCAGATTTCCCAGAGGTGCCGGGTATTCGCGCTCTTTGTGCCGCCGACGACGAGAATGACGTCGACGTCAGGGTCATTGGCGAGCTGGCGTGCGGCGTCCTGGTTTTGTTTGGTGGCGTAGCAGATGGTGTCAGCGCGTTCGACTTGTGCGGCGCGGCGTTCGATGGTCTGCACCACCGGCTCGAACTCCTCGGCATTGAGGGTGGTCTGATAGAAGACCTTGAGCTTCGGGTACGGCAACCAGTCGATGGTCTCGGCGGCTTCCATGGTCGAGACGATGTGGTAGGTCGCGGGATCGAGGTCGTTCGTGTAGCCGATCACCTCGCGGTGACGGGGATCGCCGATGAAGACGAGGTGATATCCCGCGCTCAGCGCAGCGGCGGCTTCGTGATGCACGTCGTAAACGAATTTGCAGGTGGTATCGAGAACCTGCAGGCCGGCCGCGCGGGCGCGTTCGTGAAACGACGGCGGGACGCCGTGTGCAGAGAAGATGATGGCCGGCTCCTGTGCGGCAGCGATGTCATAGACGGTGCGGATGCCGAGGGTTTCCATTTCCTCGACAACGCGCTCGTTGTGGACGAGTTGCCCGAGGATTGCGCCGCGGGCGCCGGTGGCAGCGAAGCGCTTCACCTTCAGGTCGGCGATGCGGACGCCGGAACAGAAGCCGTATTTTTCCGCCCGCTTCACAATCATCGAACGTACGCTCATGACGCCACCGCCACAGCGCGCGCAATGGTGTCGAGGCCGCCGAAGCGGCGTTGGCGGCGGTGAAATTCATCAACCGCGGCAGCGAGTGCGGCACCGTCGAAATCGGGCCAGGCGACGTCGGTGAAGTAGAGCTCCGCGTATGCGCTCTCCCACAGCAGAAAGTCGCTCAATCGCTGTTCGCCGCCGGTGCGAATGAGCAGGTCGACGTCGCGCGCAAGGCCATTCGCGCTCAGGTGCCGCGCGAGCTCGGCGCGATTGCGTGGCGCGTGTCCGGCGGCGCGGACGATGGCATCGCGCGACGAGTAGTCGACCGCAATGCGCAGGCGCAGCACGGTGCCGGACGCGGTGGCGCGTTCCGCGGCAGCGATTGCGTCCTGCACGCGCGCCGGAAGGCGATCGCGCCGCCCGATCACCTCGACCCGCACGCCCTGCTCGACGCACGACGCAGCCTCGGTCCGGAGGAAGTTCTCGAGCAGCCGCATCAGCGCGCCGACTTCCGGGCCGGGCCGCTTCCAGTTGTCCGAGGAGAAGGCGTAGAGCGTGAGGATGTCCATGCCTTGCGACGGCGCCGCCTCGACGACCCGCCGCACCGCCGTGGCGCCCGCGCGATGTCCCGAGGTGCGCGGCAGCCCGCGGCTCCGCGCCCACCGCCCGTTGCCGTCCATGATGATCGCGACGTGGATTCCGCCGCGCTGATTGGATGTCGTTGGTTTCATGAGTTCGATCTCCGGGGTGCTGCGGCAACTTTACAACGCAAAGTTCTTTCCGCGAAAGCAAGGACGAACCCCTTTCACCCCTGTTTCACCTCGATTTCACCTCGCGCCGGTACGGTTCGCGGCGATGAAAAAGAATGTGTTGATTCTTCTGGCGGGCCTCGCGCTCGCGTGCGGCGGCGGCGAGTCGCGGCAGCCGGTCAGTGCATCCACGCCCGACGGGGGCGGCACGCTGGCGATCAATGGGGCGGGGGCGACGTTCCCCTATCCGCTGTATTCGAAGTGGTTCGCGGACTTTGGCGCGAAGCGTCCCGAAGTGCGCATCAACTATCAGTCGATCGGGTCGGGCGGCGGCATTCGGCAGCTGAGCGCGGGCACCGTCTTTTTCGGTGCGACCGACAGTCCGATGACCGACGAGCAGTTGAAAGCCGCGGGCGGCAATGTGCTGCACTTTCCGACGACGCTCGGCGCGGTCGTGCCGGTCTACAACGTTCCGAATGTGGCCGCGCTGAATTTCCCCCGCGCCGTGCTCGCCGACATCTTCCTCGGCAAGGTGGCGAAGTGGAATGACGCGCGACTCGCCGCCGCGAATGCAGGCGTGCAGTTGCCCGACCTGCCGATCGTGGTCGTGCATCGCTCGGACGGCTCCGGCACCACGTTCATCTTCTGCGACTTCCTTTCGAAGGTCTCCCCTGCATTCAAGTCGACCATCGGCGCGAGCACTTCGGTGCAGTGGCCGGCAGGCGTCGGCGCGAAAGGAAACGAAGGCGTGGCGGGTCTGGTGCGGCAAACGCCCGGCGCGATCGGCTACGTCGAGCTCGTGTACGCGCTGCAGAACAACATCGCGTACGGCGCGGTCGAAAACAGCACGGGCAAGTTCGTTCGCGCGTCGACGGAAAGCGTGACCGCCGCGGCCGCGGGCGCGACGATCCCTCCCGACTTTCGCGTCTCGATCACGAACGCACCCGGCGAGACCGCGTATCCCATTGCCTCCTTCACCTGGCTCCTGCTGCGCGAGCGTTCGACCGACACGCGCCGCGCGGCCGCGATGGCGGACTTTCTCCGCTGGGCGCTCACCGATGGGCAGCAGGAGTGCGCGCGGCTCGGATACGCGCCGCTGCCGGCGAACGTGATCCAGAGCGAGCTCCCGCTGCTCGATCGTGTGAAGTAGCGGATGAGCAGCGGACGGATGTTTCGCTACGCGCTCGGCGCGGTCGCGGCGATCGTGTTGCTTCTGGTCGCCGCGATCGCGGTCGTGCTCGTGCGCGAGTCGCAACTCTCGATCGCGAAATTCGGCTTCGCGTTCTGGACGCGGCGGATGTGGGATCCGGTGTCGGGCGAATTCGGCGCGCTGCCGTTCATCTGGGGCACCGCCTATTCGTCGCTGCTGGCGATCGCGATCGCCGCGCCGGTCGGACTCGGCATCGCGATCTTCATCTCCGAGCTCGCGCCCGATCTGCTGCGCCGTCCGCTCGCGTTTCTCACCGAACTGCTCGCCGCGATTCCGTCGATCGTCTACGGACTCTGGGGCGTGTTCGTGCTCGCGCCGATGGTGCGCGCGTTCGAAGTCGCGTTGCCGGCTCCGCTGCGCAAGCTGCCGATCTTTCAAGGTCCGCCGCTGGGCGTGGGGATGCTCACCGCCGCGCTGATTCTCGCGATCATGATCGTGCCGTTCGTTTCATCGGTCGCGCGCGAGATTCTGCAGTCGGTGCCGCGCGCACAACGCGAGGCGGCGTACGCGCTCGGTGCAACACGATGGGAGGCGATTCGCGTCGCCCTCTTTTACGCCCGCGGCGGCATCGTCGGCGCAGTCATGCTCGGCCTCGGCCGCGCCCTCGGCGAGACGATGGCGGTGACGATGGTGATCGGCAACAACCCGCAGATCACCACCTCCCTGTTCGCGCCGCAGTACACGATGGCGGCGGTGATCGCGAACGAGTTCACCGAGGCGAGCGATGCGCTGTATCTGAACGCGCTGGTGGAGATCGGGCTCGTGCTCTTCATCATCACCATCGCCGTCAACGGCGCATCACGCCTGCTCACGCGGAGATTCGCATGACCGGCATGCGGCAATGGAAGTCGCGCTTCATCGTCGGACTCTGTATCGCCGCGGTGGTGCTGGCGCTCGTGCCGCTCGTGCTGATCCTCACGTACGTCGTGCAGCGCGGCGCGGCGGCGATGTCGTGGAGCTTTCTGACGGAGATGCCGAAGCCGGTCGGCGAACCGGGCGGCGGCATGGCCAACGCGATTGCCGGCTCGCTGCTCGTGATCGGACTCGCGGCCGTATTCGCGGTGCCGATCGGCATCGCCACCGGAATCTATCTCGCCGAATTCCGCGACCGCCTCGCGACCGTGGTGCGCTTCGCAATCGATGTTCTGAACGGCGTCCCGTCGATCGTCATCGGCATCTTCGCGTACGCCGTGGTCGTGCTGCCGCTGCGGCACTTCAGCGCGCTCGCAGGCTCGTTCGCCCTCGGCGTGATGATGATTCCGATCATCGTCCGCACGACCGAAGAACTGCTGCGCCTCGTGCCCGAAACATTGCGCGACGGCGCCCTCGCACTCGGCGCCACGCATGCTCGTGCAACGTTCACCGTCGTCGTTCCGGCGGCGCTGCCGGGCATCATCACCGGCGTGCTGCTCGCCATCGCGCGCATCGCCGGCGAGACCGCGCCGCTGCTCTTCACCGCATTCAACAACCGCTTCTTCAACGCCGACGTGCGGCAGCCGATCGCGACGCTCACCGTGCAGGTGTTCACGTACGCGATCTCGCCGTACGAGGAATGGCATCAGCAGGCGTGGGCCGGCGCGCTGCTGCTCATCGCATTGATCCTGATCTTCTCGATCGCCGCGCGCCTGGCCACGCGGCGCCTCGAGCGAATGACTCGCGCATGACCGACATCATCGAAGTCGAAGGACTGAATTTCTTTTACGGCCGCAACCAGGCATTGCACGACGTCTCGCTGCATGTGCCGGAGCATTCCGTGACCGCGCTGATCGGCCCGTCGGGCTGCGGCAAGTCGACGTTCCTGCGCTGCCTCAATCGGATGAACGACACGATTCCCGGCACGCGTGCGGCGGGGCGCGTCGTGGTCGCGGGCTCCGACGTCTATGCACCGATCGACGTCGTTGCATTGCGGCGCAAAGTGGGGATGGTGTTTCAGAAGTCGAATCCGTTCCCGAAGTCGATCTTCGAGAACGTCGCGTACGGCATTCGTCTCAACGGCATCGGCCGCCGCTCCGAAGTGCGCGACCGCGTGGAGCGTGCATTGCGCCGTTCGGCATTGTGGGAAGAAGTGCGCGAGCGGCTCGATGCGCCCGCGCTCGCATTGTCGGGCGGACAGCAGCAGCGGCTCTGCATTGCACGCGCGCTCGCCGTCGAGCCGGACGTGCTGCTGATGGATGAGCCGGCATCAGCGCTCGATCCGATTGCGACGCAGAAGATCGAAGAGCTGATCTACGATCTCAAAGAACAGGTGACCATCGTCATCGTCACGCACAACATGCAGCAGGCGGCGCGCGTCTCGGATCGCACGGCATTCTTCATGAGCGGCCGCCTGGTCGAGTGCGACCGCACGGACAAGATTTTCACGAATCCCGGCGAAAAACTGACCGAGGACTACATCACGGGCAGGTTCGGATGAGTGGACAGGCACCCGCGCGCATCGTGCTCATCGAAGACGACGCCGATCTCGCGTTCACCGTTGCGCTCGCGCTGCGGCGCGAGGGCTGGAACGTGCAGGCGTTCGGCACCGGCGGCGCTGCGCTCGATGCGATTCGCGATCACGGCTGCGATCTGGTGCTGCTCGATTTGAATCTGCCGGACATCGACGGCCTTTCGGTCTGCCGCGATCTTCGCCGCGATGCAGCGACGCGCGCGCTGCCGATCCTCATGCTCACCGCACGCGTCGACGAACGCGACCGCCTCCTCGGCTTCGACCTTGGTGCCGACGACTACGTGACCAAACCCTTCTCGACGCGCGAGCTCGTCGCACGCATTCGCGCGCTGCTGCGGCGTGCGACTCCAGTGGCATCCGAGGGGCTGGTTGCGGGCGATCTGAAAATCGATCGGGGGGCACATCGCGTGACCCTCGGCGACGCACCGGTGCGTCTCACGAAAAAAGAATTCGATCTCCTCTGCCTCCTCGTCGAGAGCCGGCCGCGCGTGGTCTCGCGCGACACGATTCTCAGCCGCGTGTGGGGCTACAGCGGCGACGTCGAGACGCGCACCGTCGACGCGCACATCAAGCTGCTGCGCAGGAAGATCGGCGACTCGCGCATCGAGACGGTGGTCGGCGTCGGCTATCGCTTTCGTGAGGACGCCTGATGCGGTTCGCGACGCGACTGACTCTGATGATGGCGCTGCTGGCGACCGCGTGTGCGATCGCACTGTCGAGCGTCGTTTCACATGTCGTCGATCGGTCGGTGGAAGAGCGCGCGCAGGAGCGGTTGCAGCGGGAGAGTGCACTGCTCGCCGATGAGATCGCGCCGCTGCTCGGCGACACTGCAGCGCTCGACCGCATCGCCGATCGCGCCGCGCGACGGCTCGGTGCGCGCGTGACGATCATGCGCGCCGACGGCGTCGTCATCGCCGATTCGGAAGTCGAGGCGGGCGCGCTTGCGCAACTGGAGAACCATGCGGCGCGTCCGGAGATCGTCGCCGCACAGCGGGCCGGTGACGGCTTTGCGGTGCGGCACTCCGCGACGCTCGCGCGCGACCTCTTCTATCTCGCGCATCGCATCGATCCGCGAGGCGACGTCGTTCGACTCGCATTGCCGTACGACGAACTGCGGCATCTCGAATCGCAGTACGAATGGCGTGCGCGCGCGGCGATCGCCGCAGTCTGCTTTGCGCTCTTCGTCACGGCTGCCGCTGCGGTGCGCATGCTCGTGCGGCCGCTGCGCCGCGCGAGCGACGACGCGCTGCTGATCGCTGCTGGTGACACGAAGCGGCAGTTGCACGAACAGGGACCGCTGGAAATCGTGGAGCTCGCGTCGGCGATCAATCGAATGAAGCAGGCGCTGCTCGACGCAGCGGCGGGCGTGGAGCGCGAGCGGCAACTCGGCGCGGCGGTCTTCGCCACGCTGCCCGACGGCACGCTGGTGGTCGACCGGCAGTGGCGCATCGTCGAGGCGAATCCGCGTGCTCGCGAACTGCTGCGCGCCGACTGCACGCCGGGACAGCCGCTCATCGACGCGCTGCGCGATCGCGAATTGTTCGTGCCGTTCGAAGAGGCGGTGCGCACCGGCAGCGTTGCTCACGCGACCGTCACGCGTGCCGGCGACGTGACGTGGGAAGTGTCGGCGCATCCGCTGCCGGGCGATCGCGCCGCGGCCGTGGGGATCATTCACGACGTCACGCCGTTTCGTCAGAACGAAGCGATGCGCCGCCGCTTCATCGCCGACGTCTCGCATGAATTGCGTACGCCGGTCGCCTCGATCGGCGCGGCGGCGGAGACGCTCGCGACGCAGGATCTGAGCGAGGAGGACGCGCGCTCGCTCACCGCCGTCATCGGCCGTCAGACCACGCGCGTTCGCGAGCTGCTCGACGATCTCACCGACCTCACGCTCATCGAGTCGGGACAGATTCAGCTCGAACATTCGACGCTCGATCTCGCCGGCATCGCCCGCGAAGTGGCAGCCGACGTCGAGCCGGCGGCGCGGCAGCGCGGCATCAGCATTGTCGTCAACGGCAACTCCGCCCGCATCGAAGGCGACCATCGCCGCGTCGCGCAGATCGTGCGCAATCTGATCGATAACGCGGTGAAGTTTTCGGCCGATGGATCGGCGGTGCGCGTGGGGGTGGAGACGAACGAGCGGCAGGTCGTGCTGTCGGTCGCCGACTCCGGGGAAGGCATTCCGGAGCGCGAGTTGTCGCGCATTTTTCAACGTTTCTATCAGGTCGATCGCTCCCGCTCCAAAGCCCGCCCCGGCTCCGGCCTCGGCCTCGCGATCGTCAAACACCTCGCGCAGCTGCATCGCGCGACCGTCGACGCCGAAAGCGCGCTCGGCGTCGGCAGCACGTTTCGCGTCCGCTTTCCGCGGATGCAGGAGGAATCATGAAAGAGCATTTCGCAGAACAGCTCGAACGCGTCCGCCGCGATCTGATCGTGATGGGCGGCGAGGTGGAAAAGCAGATTCGCGCCGCAGTCGCGGCGGTGATGGAGAGCTCGACCGAGATGGCGCGCAACGTCATCGCGCGCGACCACGACATCGACGAGCTCGAGAACCGCATCGAAGAAGCGGTCATTCACCTCTTTGCGCTGCAGCAGCCGGTCGCGGTCGACCTTCGTCTGCTCATCGGCGTGCTGAAGATCAACAACGATCTCGAGCGCATCGGCGATCACGCCGTCAACATCGCCGAAGGTGCGGAACGCCTGGCGACGCTGCGTACGGCCAAGCCGAACGTCGACGTGCGCCACATGTCCGACATCGCCATGTCGATGCTCAGCGATGCGCTCGGATCGTTCATCAACCGCGACGCCGCGCTCGCGCGCGACGTCATCCGTCGCGACGACACGCTCGACGCGCGCAACGAGAGCCTCATCCGCGAGCTGCTGACGTACATGGCCGAGACGCCGTCGATGATCTCGCGCGGGCTGGAGCTGATCTCGATTTCGAAGAACCTCGAACGCGTGGGCGACCTCGCCACGAACATCGCCGAGGATACGATCTTCATCGCGGAGGCACGGCAGGTGAAGCACCACGCGCTGTAGCTACGCTTCAGCGGATTGAGGATTGAGGATGAAGGATTGAGGATTGCTCCGCATCTCTCCTTCCTCAATCCACAATCCACAATCCTCAATCCTCAATCCTCAATCCTCAACCCGCCCTTCTCCCAGTGCTCGACGTCGCCCTCGCACAGAACGAAACAGGGGTGCGGGTGCGGCGTGCGCAGCTTTTCGATGCGCGCGAACCATTCCGCATTGCGCGCGCGCACTTTGGATTGCAGGTGTTCCCATTCGAACCGCAGCTGCCCGCGCGTGACCGCGATCGGCGCGAGCGTCCGCGGAAGGTGGAGGAGTTTCGCGCGATCGAACACATACCCGCGCGCTTCCGCCTCATCGGCAACCGCGTGCAGATACTGCGCAATCGCCTCGAGCGGCGTGGCGTGCCCGCGAAAACGGAGTAACTGAGGATGCCGCGTATACCCGCGCGTCGCCCCCGCGAGCACCGCCTGCGCCAGCAGTCCCTCCCGCCACAAAGCGATGAGCCCGGCGCGATCGAGATGCTGGGGATGGAGGGACCAGAGGCGCATTTGAGCGCGCGAGTGTAGCGCGCGCGGCAGAGCCGCGCGCGCGTTGACCCGTTGCCTGTTGCCTGTTGCCGCGCAGCCTGTTGCCTGGGCCATACGCGCCGCGACTTGCGCGTGCGGCTGGCCGCGCGTCCTCGTCCAGGCGACACCGCCCTGGCAACTCGCTACGCGCCACTCGCCACGCTCATCCCGCCCAAGCAACGATCTGCCCGGCAACTGGCAACCGGCAACAGGCCAACACGGCCGCCAGGCCGCGAATAGGGGGGGGGGGGGGGGGGGGGGGGGGGGGGGGGGGGGGGGGGGGGGGGGGGGGGGGGGGGGGGGGGGGGGGGGGGG
>JALYOB010000008.1 GCA_030857085.1 Acidobacteriota bacterium
CCTTTCAGACGAGCGCGCCGAGATAGTGAAGATCCTGAATAACGGCAACGCTCGCGGCTTTCCAGTGCTCCGCACTGAAGTGACCCGGTCAAGGGAGTTCGACCCGCGTGCTTATACAGTGTTCGGTCCGAAGATCGTTGCAACGCGCGGCTATTTCGAAGATCGCGCGCTGGAGAGCCGCTGTCTTACTGAAGACATGGGCACGGAACGCCTGCGCGACGATGTGCCCCTCAATCTCGACCACACGTACAAATGGGAAGCGCGGGAACTGCGCAATAAACTCCTGCTCTATCGCCTGCGTCAGCACGCGAAGAGGCGGGATCTCGCATCCTTGCCGGAGCGCGGCATCGAGCCGCGGCTACGGCAGATCTTCGCACCGTTCTTCTCGCTGATTGATGACGCCGATGCACGTATACGGATCTTAGAACTCCTGAAATCGTACCAACGCGATCTCGTGGCGGATCGATCGGTGTTGCTCGAAGCGCGTATTCTGGAGAGCATTCGCGTTCTCCTGCGGAGTGAGCACGAGCGAGTGCAGGTCGCTGACATTACGCGTGAGCTCCTCGCACGGTACGCGTCGGAATTCGATCGCCAGATCACCGCGAAGTGGGTGGGGGCGACGATCCGCAAGAGGTTAGGTCTGAAGCCCAGTAAGAGCCGAGGTGTTTTCGTGCTTGGGCCGGCAGAACTCCACAAGCTGCCGCGCCTCTATGAGAAATATGGCCTCGTCGAAGAAGAATCCGCAAGCGGTGCGCACGCGGACATGGGGGATGTTTCCGAACGCGCGGGTCCGCCACAAAGCGCCGCGGCGTAAGCGCTCGTGCGGCATCGCGATCGCCGTCCGCACGTCTGCGGCAACGTCTCCTATGTCTTCAATGTCTACGGCACGGTGGGCGAACTAGTCGCGGGGTTTGACATCGCGCGATAGTCGTAGAGCTTCATCGGCCACAGTACATTACATAGAACGGCGCGAATGCAGTGTCTTTAAGTTTTCTTGAACGTCAGTGTGTAAAGCTAATAAATTTGCCTTCTACAGAGCCGTGTGCGGCATTGACAGAAAGCTGTGCACGTGTTTGCATTATTCGTCGCTAAATTCCCATTCGCATGCCCGTCCGCTTCATTCCATCCGAACAAAGAGTAGTCACACGCGGCAAGTTTCCCCACCATGACGGAAACGCTGCGCGGGTCTACGCTTACCCGAACTTATGTCGCGGAAACTTCCACATTACCTACGAAGTGAACGCAGGCGCGCGGGACTCTCGCAGCGCGATATTGCCGCACTTCTCGGGGACCGTACTGCGTCCAAGGTTTCGCGATATGAGCGTCGCCGCAGGTTGCCGCCGCTCCCGATGGCGCTCGCTTATGAGGCCATCCTCGGCAAGCCCGTATCTGAACTCTTTGCCGGTACGTACGCTCCAATCCGCGCGGAAGTAGCCAGGCGCGCGAAGCGTCTTGTCGAACAGAAGACGAACCGAAGCCAGCGCGAACCTGTACAGCGCCAAAGGTCGATTGAAGCTATCGCCTCCCGCTGATGCGCCTTCACGACCACCGATCAATAGTCGGTATAGATCCCTCGCCACGCGGCATAGCATTCGTGTTCTTCGAGGACGGCGAGCTCTTGGACTGGGGCACGCTCGAGGATGCTCCGGAAGACGCCGTGCAGCTCGCGCTCGTGGACCGAATACTCGATGGGTGCGCCGCCGATATCCTGATTCTTGAGGATCCCGACGCCGATGGCTCGAAGCGGAAACCCCGCATGGCGCACCTGCTTCGGATCTTCGCGCGGCACGCCAGGAAGCGAGGCGTGGAGATCGTGAGCATTGCCCGCGCCGATGTGCATGCCGCATGGGCCCGACGCGGCTTGCAGAGAAAGGAAGCGGTCGCCGCCGCGATCGGTGGAATGCTGCCCGAACTCGCACACCTCGTTCCGCCGGCGCGCACAAAGTGGGCGAACGAGGCCGACCGCGTGAACATTTTCGATGCCGCCTCCCTCGTCCTCTACCGCGACGCAACACATTTCGAAGAACTCGTTCCCTGACTCTCTGCGCGCACGCGCGCAGGCGTCAGCGAGGGAGTCCCTCCGCTGAGCACTTCGACAACTTAACAGGAAAGGAAAAACACAGATGTCCAGCGGAAGCACTCTCCCCACGCATGCCGTGTCCTTCGAAGTCGTTCCACTCTCCCGTCTCGTCGAATCGCCGCTGAACCCGAGGAAGTACTTCGATCCCCTGAAGCTCGAGGAACTCGCGGCGAGCGTGAAGCACGACGGCATCCTCGAGCCGCTCGTCGTACGGCGAATGAAAGGCGCCGAAACGCTCGAGATTATCTGCGGCGCGCGACGTAATCGTGCCGCGAAGATGGCCAGCCTCGATGCTGTGCCGGTCGCGATCCACCATTTCACCGACGAGCAGGTGCGGTTGATTCAACTCGCGGAGAATGCCGCGCGGGAAGACCTCACTCCGATAGAAGAAGCTGAGGCGTATGCGGATCTCGTCGCAGCGGGTATGTCGGTCGGCGCGATCGCAGAAAAGCTCGGCAAAAAGCGGCACCACATCGTGCGCCGGCTGCCGCTCGCGGCGCTGCCGAAGAAGGTAAAGGAAGCGCTCGCCATTGGTCGTATCCAAGTCGGCCACGCGGAGCTCATCGGCCTATTGCCTGATGCCAGGCGGCAGGAGGTTGCGCTCAGCCGTTTTATTTACGACGCAAACGACTCCGGCGACGGCCGACCCGTTCTTGCGTCCGTCCCTCTTGCCATCGCGAAACGGATCATCGAGGAAGAGTTCATGACGGCGCTCTCTGTCGCGATCTTCGACCCCGAAGATCCGGCGCTCTCGCCGCTCGGCGCGTGTGCGAAATGCCCGCATCTCACCGGCAACAATCCTGATCTCTTCGGCGATGTCAAAGGCAAAGCCGTTTGCACGAATCCGAAAGACTTTCGCCTGAAAACCGAGAATCACCTGAAGCGCCTGCGCGACTCTGGCTACGTCGTCCTCATTACGTCTAACGAAGTGAAGCGAGCATTTCCGTATGGCGACGAGCAGGTCGGGAAAGACTTCGTCGATCTGGAGAAGGTCTGCCCTGAAGATCCGAAGCGCCGCACATACGAGGAACTCCTCGGGCGCGCGGAGAAATTGAAAACCGTCCTCGCTCTCAAGAACGGCAAAGTGCGGAAGCTCTACCCCGCAAAGTCTCTGCGATCCGCACTTGTCGCCTCAGGGCATGCTTTCGCAAAGGAGAGGAAGGTGAAAGCCGCGAATAGCAACGGCAACGAAGCAGCGCGTTCGCAAGCACAACTTGAGTGCATTGGTGAAGACGCGGTGAGCCGCGAGCTCGCGGCCCGGCTGCGCGTCGTGAAGCTCACACCGAGCGGCTGGATCGATCTCTTGCTTCGGATAGCTGTCCAACTGAACGGATGGAAACTGGAAGAGGTTCTGCGCCGGCATGGCTTCGACGGCACACGCCAGGAGTTTGCGATGAAGCGCGAGACGATCGTAAAAACACAGTTCGAGAAGATGAACGACCCGGAGAAGCGCGCTTTCGTTGTCGACCTCTTGGCCGGCGATTGGATCACGAGCGCCGATAAAGGGGAGAAGGATCTCTACGCCTACTTGCTGAAGTTAGCCGGCGTCGATTACGCGAGGGTTGCGAACCGTGCAATCGACGAAGCAAAGCGTAAATCGATCGAGGCCAAAGAAACAGCACGACCACCCATTGCCGCGAAACCCATCACTGCTGCAACGGTCGCGAACTGAGGCGAGCGTGTCACCACAGCGGTTCTGCACCCGACGACAACAGGGTTCGGCACGAGCCGCGTCGCGCCGTGACGGTGGCAGACTGTCGCACGGCAACCGGATGCGGTTTGGCCGCTATGCGCAGCTTGACGCTGAACATAAACAGAAAGGAGGTGAAGCTATAAATGCGTGCCGCGCGAAGGCTTCCCGAAATGTCGCGGCTGTTTGGCACGACGCAAAGAAGCGTCCACGTATCGGCCCCTATTGTTCGCGCCCATTGCGTCCGTATGCGATCCACACGCGCGGTTCGGAGGCTTCTACAGTGCGCGAACGCGACGTGGCTCTTGAACATCATCGTGATCCTGCAGCCGCGGGCACGCCGTGCTCGGTGGCTCAGAGACTTCCAGTTATGGGAGCTCTTCAGCACGCCGCACGGTCAGATCACGATCGTCTGCTCGTTTGATTCAGAGAACGTCGCGTTCCAGCTCACGTTTGGGCGTATCGAATGTGCGACTGCGTATGTGCGCGTATACGTAAAGAATGGCATCGTCTGTACGACGGCGGAACGTCGCAGAGGCCGTGACGAGTAGCTCACGCGTCACAACGCGCTATAACCACGCATGGCGTTCAGTCCATGCGGAGGACATCTCTTAATGGAGGACGCATGGCATCAGGAACAGAGAAGCCCCGTCGGATGTGCGCCGCGGAGATTCAGTCCACGCTCGCAGCGTTCACTGGCACGGCGCGTTACTACCGGCACTTCACGAACATGCACTACACCGAAGGCGTGCATTTTCTCGCGGAAGCCGCCGGAGCGTATTGGCTCATCGACCTCATCGCGTCGTGGCAATCAAAAGCAATGAATGACAGCTCGCTGGCAGAGTTCCAACTCTGGAAGCTCCACGTCGCCGACGGCCGCGCGGTTGCGATCTGTTACCGCGATAGTGATGACGAGGCATTTCGGCAGGAAATCGACTACACCGACTTCCCGCTGCGAGACGTCTCGCTCTATGTAGAAGGCGGAGTTCTTCTCTTGCCGTCGGAACACTGAGGAGAGTGGCGACGGGCCCTAAACCGGCACCTCGTCGCCAGCCGGGCCATGAGGATACGGTCCAGCAGAGTCGACGCCCGCAAGAACGCAACTACTGAGGCGCTGCACAGCAACCACAAAGAGGAATGAAAGGAACAATCAATGTCTGAAGTAGAAGTTGTCCCGATGGACCGGCCGATCGCCGGCCTGATCTCGCACTGCGGTACGGAACTCGTCGGCAGACAGGATCTGCTAGTCCTGCCGACGCCGGACCCGACTGACACGCACAAGCCGATTGCTCACGCGGAGTTGGTGCAAGCGGTTATCGAGACTCTTGGTTTCCGGAGACTGAATGTCGTCCAAGACCAGTACGCAGTGTCGCCGGATGGTATGCGTATGTTCGGCGTCCTCGCTTTGGATATCGAGGAGAACGGTGTGCGCGTGTCGATTGGTCTCCGCAACTCACACGACAAGAGCTTCGCCCTCGGCATCACGATTGGCTATCGTGTGTTCGTCTGCGACAACATGGCATTCCACGGCGATTTCCAGACGGTAACTCGAAAGCACTCGAAAAACCTGGTGCTGAACGACGTGCTATCTGTCGCGATCGATCGTATGCAGCGGAACTTTGCGCCAATGCTCAATCAGGTGTCCGCTTGGAAGGGCTACGAATTACCGGATACGTCCGCAAAGCTCATCATCTATCGCGCCTTCATCGAAGACGCGCTAGAAGTGCCGAAGCATCTCGCAGACGACGTACACAAGCACTACTTCGAGCCGCAGCACGAGGAATTCCGGCCGCGCACGATGTGGAGCCTTTCGAACGCCTTCACCTCCGCTTTTAAGGAACTGGACCCGATCCCACGCTTCAAGGCGACGGCGCGCCTCGCGCCGTTCCTCGGCCGATTCGACCGCGACAACTAAGTCCGCGAAATGCTCTTAAATAGAAGTATGCAGTACCCCATGCTTGCGCATGGGGTTTTTTGCCGTCGCCGCCGCGGCCAGTAACGAGTTCTGCTGGACGCTTCACGCGCCGCTCTGAGATGTACGCAGGCCATCAGTGCGAAGTACGGCTTTCGTGAACGCCGCAGTCCACATCCAGAGGCGGTTCTTCCGTTGCCCCATGCTTAGGTGGTCGGTGACGGCTTCTTGCGCGCCTGCAACGCTGCAATCGCCGCTTCAATCCCTCGGGTGCGCTTAATCGATTCGTACTGCGCCTTCTCCGCCGCCGGAACGCGCCGAATCAATCCGCCGTATGCTCCGGCAAGCGCCTTCGCGGGTTTCGGTGTCCGCGTTCGACGGCGCGACGCGCCTGCGCGCTCTGCGGCTCGGTCGGGTGTCTGTTCGCCATTGTCGCTCCGCAGCCATGCCAGACGTTCTTCGATTGCCTTGATTTCGGCCGGCAGTTCGGAAACGTACTGGGCTACTTCCGCGCGCGTGACATGTGCAGCCGCAATCAAACGCTCTAGGACGTACTGTGCCGTTCCGCCCGCGACTGTTGAGCTGCCCCTCTGCTTGTGAACGATTGCCATGGTCTCTATCCCTTCCACTGTTCATTGTATATAAGAGCGGTCTGTGATTCGCGCTTTGAACGCACATAAAGCGCGTTGTTCGCGGCGGCTCTTATCGCATACGATAATGCCGCGTTTTTACGTCGTAGACGGCGGCCGTGAAAGCTCCTATATTCAGTTGCAAGTTCGGCAAGGGTTGGCAACTCTCCAACGAAGCGGATCTGACGGGTCGTGGTGCCTGCGGCTCTCTCTCGATAAACCCACGACTGACACGGCTCCCCACTTAAGCCGTTACGTCGACCCGGCCGAGCGGCTGCACCTGACACAGTGGCCTGCGAGTCAGGTCACTGTGTTCTTTCTGCTGGATGGTTCGATGTAGGGTAGGGACTTCCGCTCTTCCGTCACCCCTATCAAAGGTGGCGGCGCGACTGCCGCAGAGGAGCCAATGGAGAACAGCGGCGTCGGAAGCAGCGGCCTCGGCGAAGGAGTGTTCAAGTGGGAGGCGGCGCGCCGCGTCTCAGCCGATGCGTCGGTTGAAGTGAGAGGGCGGTTCGCCACCATGGCGCTTGCCCGCGCGAGCATAGAGCCTGCGCATGTTCGTAAGTGCGGTGACGATCAGCTTCTCGGCGTAGCCGGGGGTCGTATCAAACGCTTCCGCGATTTCAACGGCCGTCTTGCCCTCGAAGTAATGGAGCCGGAGCACCTCCCGTTGTTTCGGCACGAGTCGGGCGAGGAGCGCACGGACCAAGAGACGGCGGTCAAGTGCCTCGATGTCCGATGTGTTAGGCGCATCGAATCCTTGGTCAATGTGCTCCGTCTCGACCAACGCGGCGCGCGCGCGGACGCGCCAGTAGTGGCGGCTCGCGTTACAGACGGCGGCGATCAGCCACGCCTTGGGTTTTTCGACTTTGGTGGCTGTCGTGAGGAACGACAACAGCGCATCCTGAACGATCGGGTCGCAGTCTTCTTCCGGAACGTTGAATTTGCCGCCTGCGACCCACAACAGCAGCGGCCGGTACGCCGCGTACATCGCCGCAACGTCATCCGCCGTGGGCGTTGCCCGGGGAGGCTCTACTGAAGCCGCAACCTGTTGTACGGACTCTCCGGATCGAGATCGAAGATGTCGTTCATGGTGACGTCCGATTTCAGGCGTCGGGCGCCGAGCAGGATCCTCAGCATCGTCTTCAGCCGCACATCGCCGCCGCCGCGAATTCGCGTCATCGACTGTCGGCCGATCGGCTCTGTCACCTTCGCCACTGCCGTTTCCAACTGGACCGAGGTGAAGCCATTCGCATCGAGCCACTGCTGAAGACGCGAGTTCTCGCCGCCCACCGTCGCCGGGGGTCGGCCCGTCTTCCGCCGCTTCGATGCGTTCACGCAGAGTTGCCTCCCTTGGCCCGATGCGACGATATATTGACACGTGTCAATATCGCAGTCAAAGGTGCTATACTGCCGTCCGTATTGAGAAGGGATGGTTCCGTGCTGCCCACACCAGACGACGGCCTTCGTTCGATTGGCGCAACCGTTCGCGCGGCGCGTGTCGCACGAGGCCTAACGCAGCAGAAAGCTGCGAGAGAGGCGAAGGTCAGTCGCGCGCAACTCGCGATGCTAGAGCGCGGCGGGAACGTCTCGATCAAGTTCCTCCTTAAGATCGCGAAGTTCCTGAACCTGACCACCATTCCGCTCAACGGCGCGGTGCAACTCACTTCGGGACACGAGGGGCTGAACGTTCTCGAGCTCATCCAGTCGCTGGATCTCGTGGCTGCGCTCGTCGAACATCTTCGTACGTTTGCGATCAACGCCGTCCTGCCGGCGTCGGAGCGCGGCCAACTGGAAGACACGCTTGCGCTTCGCGAGTTCGTCGCAAAACACCTCGGTGACGATGCGGGTCTGCAGCGGCTCGCAAACGCCGTGGTGCGACTGTCGGACGATGTTCCGGCGCATGCGACACCGCCGCCCGTTTCGGAAGAGAAGGCGGTAGCCGCGCCGTCACGAAACAGTCGGCGGCGGACGGGGTAGGGCATCGCGCATGACTTGGCAAACGCGCGCCGCAGAACTTCGCTCTGCTGAACAGCAGGCTGAAATTGCGCTCGCCGAGGGAGAAGCGTTTGGCGCCGATCTACTCGTGCGGCCGGTCGGTGAGTGGCGAACGACCATGCGTGCCGACCCGCACTACCGCAGTTGGGGAACACTCAAGTACCTCGTCAAGGCGGCGCGCGATCGCTTCGAAACGGCACCAACGACGGCACGCGAAATGACGTCTGCCGTTCTCGACTTCGTAGACGAGGCGGTCGGCCCGTCGCATGTCCACACGATCGGTCTCCGCGGCCTCGCTCGGAAAGAGCATGCGAATGCGCTCGAGAAGACCGGCGATCTTCGCGCGGCATTACGGTTCGCGGAGGAGGCGGTCGGCGTGTACCAACAAACAGGTTCCCTCGTATTCGATGAGACGCGCGCGAAGCTCGTCGTCTGCAAGATCTTGCGCGAGATGGGGCAGACCGCCCGCGCAATGACGCTCGCACGTGAATGCGCGAAGACCTTCCGCGATTTCGAGAACGTCACGTTTACGAACATGGCCCGAATGTTCGAAGCCGCGGTGCTCTTCAGTTGCAAGCGCTTCCGCGAGGCCCTCGTCATCTTCGAGGATGTGATGGCACAAGCCGAGATCGAGAGCGACCGCGTAACGGTTGCGCGATGCCTCCAGTGCGCCGCAGACTGTGCGCGGGAACTCGGCGACCTCGATGCCGCGCGCGACCTCTACCCGCGCGCGCTCGCGCACTTCGAAGCGCTGGATATTCCGAGCGACGCCACCTGTACGCGCTGGGCGCTCGCGCTGACACTCGCTGCGTCAGGCAAGGTATCGCACGCCATTTCCGAGCTGTACAAGGTCCGCGCGATGTTCCTCAGCCTCGGCATGAATAGTCATGCCGCGAGCGCCGCGATGGACATCGCGCGCATCAAGTTCGACGCTGGCGACGATGTACGCGCGCTCTGCGCCGAACTCGTGCCGCTCCTCACCGGCGCAGGCTTGACGCAGAACGCCGTTGAGGCACTTGCGTACATTCGCGAGCAGGCGCAGCGAGGGGTGCTTACGAAGAAAAAAATCGTTCGTGCTCGCACGTACTTTGACGAGCTCGCGCGACAGCCGCTCCTGCTGTTCGCGCGCCCGCCGGACGACGAGGAGGAGGGCTGATCATGCTGCACGAATCAGCCCTCCTGAAATCAAGAATGCGAACCCCTTACGGAGTAGGCACGGTCAGCGTGTCGGCCGTCGTCGTGACGCCGAGAGTCTTTTTGATCTTGGCGATGACGCGCCCGATGAAAGGGAAATCGCGGTCCAGCCACGCCGCGTCGCGATCACGTGACGTGGCCATGACAGGAACGCTGGACAGCAGGAATGTGAGGAGAACAGACGCAGCGAGACCACGGAACAAGCGAGTACGCATACAACCCTCCTAAGGCCCCTCGCGCGCGCTAACGCGTGGAGCTGGTTTGATTTAGGAGAGCCGGCCCTCTAGCTCTAAGGAGTGATCGGGCGAGCTGTTTCCCTACCATGCGTGAGGGCTCGGGGAACGTCTGCGCGAATCATCGACATGACGAGAATCGCATCGAGCCGCTTGGCGGCATGGGGCAACATGCCGTTGAACGAGCGAGTTCTCGACAGGCTCGCTGACATCATCATCGCGGCGGACGAAGTTCGCGACATGGTGGAGGCCGAACACGGATTCGAGCCTTTCGACGGGTTCTATACGTCACTGCGCAGCATCAAACTCGATGCAGGACACGTCATGCAGCAACTCCGACCTGATGGTGCTCGCGGCTGTACGGATGCGGATGCGCGTGATCCCGAGCTTACTGAGGTGCTCAATGAAATCGCGCGAAGGATTTCGGCGAACATCGTTCCGCCGACGGGCGACGCGCGAGACGCGCTCACGAAAGTTGAGATGTACGCAGCGCCGTACGCTCTCGCGTTCTTCTATGAGATCCAGCGGCTCGACGCTTTGATCACAAGATTGCGCAGAGGTGAGAACGCTGCAGCAAAGGCGGATGCGTCATCCAGGGAGGAATAAGAGGGCGCTTCGAGCACGCAAGTGCCGGTGGTGATGTAGGTCTATAAGCCCGTATTCGCGCGGCGTCGGTTGCCGAGAAATGCCGCGTTTTTACGTCGTAGACAGGTAGATGCAAACTTCCTATAGTCATTCTTCGGGCGGATTGGCGTCTTTCCTTCTTTCGGCTACCGACGGAGCTTTGTCACCGGAGCGCATCGACGAGGTTGGGTAAAAACGCTTCAGCAACACGGTCCAGTGGATCGACGTAATCAGCAAGCCGAGGTCCGGCACATCAACGTCGTGGCGAATACATAAACGACGAACGTAGCAAAGATCGGCAGAGCCGACCTGCCGACGGTGAGTTGTTAGGCAGCAGAGGCGCCGGCGGTTTCGCGTACGGCGTTAGTTCAGGAAACGTTGCAATTACTGTCGATCATGTGATCTGATGCGCGCTCACTTCCTTTACAACTATGAATTAACGCCGCTGCGCTACATCGCTCAGCGCAGCAGGAGCATGCTCATGCCAAGGGTGTCGGTCATCCGGATCCTCGCCGTCCTCTTTCTTGTCACACTCACCGCACCGTTCGCGTCGGCGGACGTCACCGTGTGGGGGCCGCGCGTTTTCAGCATCGCCGCCGGAAAGCGGGTGACCCAGCGAGTCACGGTAGAACTCCCCGGCGGCTGCACGACTGGCGCGATCTACACGCTAGTCGTCCAGAACGGCGCGGCTCCTGACGGCAGCGACCGCGTGAGCAGTGGAAGTGTCTTGGTAAACGCCATCGCTGTGGTCAATCCGTCCGATCTGAACCAGCAGGTCGGGATTGTCGAGAAGACATTTACCAGCGCCGCTGCGATATCGCTTGATATTGACCTGAACGGCGGGCCGCGAGACGCGAACGTCACAATTACGATCCGCCGTCATATCGATGTTCGTGAGGCCGTTCTTGACGAACGGCGGTTCACGACAACACAGAAGAATGATCATTTCGAAGCTGTCTTTCCGGCCGATCGTCTCACCGAACAATTTTCCTTGATCGCAACGCGCATAGGCGCGCAAGGTGGACTGAAAAGTGCTGCGGTGACAGTGAACGGGACGCGTGTGATCCAGTCGAGCGACTGGCAGGCGGGCGTCGAGACGATCACGAGACCTGTCGCGCTCACCGCGAGCAACCGAATCGAAATCGAGACACTTGCGGACGCTGCGGGAGCCACGGTCGCGATCCAGGTCGTACGCCACGTTCGTGACGTTGCGGGCCCCACGGTCTCTTTCACGACAGGAGAGCCGCTCCGGGCGACGGGGATTCCGTACACGCTCGTCGGAACGGCTACGGACGTGAGCGGCGTCTCGAGTGTGGAAGTGGGGGGTCGTGCTGCCACGCTCCAACCAACCGGCAGGTTCGAAGCTGTTGTTCAACTCCTTGCTGGACTCAATACGGTGCCCCTCGTCCTGCGCGACTGCGAAGGAAACACGACGACACGCAGTGTTGCAATCGCGCTCGATTCGACACCTCCATCGATTTCTGTCCTAACACCGCACGCGAAAGACGTGCTGCTCAGTAATGACATTGACGTCCGAATGGACGTCAACGACGAAGGTGGCGTCGCCTTAGTACTGGTGAACGGAGTACCTGCGAGCCGCGCCGGGACGTCGTTCAGCGCGCCCATCACGCTTCCGAATGGGGAAGGGCCACGCGCGATTACCGTCGTCGCTCGCGATACGGTCGGGAACGAGTCAACCGTATCGATGACGGTGTTCGTGGACCTGACGCCTCCGGTCATCTCGGCAGCCACGCGCGCGGGATGGACGCGCCCACCTGCAGCGGTCATCTTTACGTGCTCGGATGCTGGCAGTGCAGTTGTGCAGTGTCCGCCTGCAATAACCGTGATCACCGAAGGAAGTGCGCAAGCGGTCGTCGGCGACGCAGTGGACGCTGCAGGTCGGACCGCCTCGGCAACTGCGCACGTGAGTATTGATGCGACTGCACCTTCGGTGGTGCTGAACGACGTACCCGGTGCGACGCAGATGTCCTCCATTCAAGTTGACGCGGCGGTCGGTGACGCGCTTTCCGGTCTCCGGGAGGTGACATGCGGCGGGCGTGTTGCGACGGTCAGCAACGGTGTGGTGCGCTGCACGTTCGAACTAATCGAAGGCGTGAACGAGCTGCGCATCACGGCGGAGGACTTTGCCGGCAATGTACAGACGGCAAGCTCACGAGTCATTCTCGACAGCACACCTCCCGCTCTATCGGTTGACACACCGAACGACAACATTCGTACAAACGCCGCCGGTATTCGTGTGGCAGGAACTGTCGACGGCGATGCGTCGACCGTGACGGTGAACGGTGTCTCAGTGCCCGTTGCAAACGGTACATTCGCGTTCACACAGTCTCTTCAGGACGGCGTGAACGTCATCGACGTCACAGCGCGTGATGCTGCAGGCAACATCGCGCAATCCAGGCGTCGTGTTTCCCGCTTCGAGCTCCCGACAGTCACCATCGACTCACCGCTTGATCTGGCGGTCGTGTCCGCGACGAGTGCGACGGTCACGGGCCAGGTGTCGATCGCGAATTGCGCTGTCGTTGTGAACGGTGTCGCAGCGTCGGTCACGGGCACGAACTTCCGCGCTGACGCCGTGCCGCTCGCGCAAGGTCGTACGGTGATTACGGCTGCAGCGACGACGTCGACCGGGCGCATTGCGACTGCGAGTGTGAATGTGTACCGCGACTCACTCCCACCGCGCGTCGTCGTCTACGGGCCGGCCGACGGCACAGTCGTGTCCGAGGCCACCATCAGCGTCACCGGGATGGTCGATGACGTCGTCGTCGGGACAATTAACGGCACGCAAATGTCGGTACGCGTGAATGGTGTTGCGGCTGATGTTGCGAACCGCGCGTTCGTTGCGCATGACGTGCCGCTAACACCCGGGCTTAATGTCGTCAAAGTGCAAGCCGTTGATGCTGGCGGCAATACCGCCGAGACGCAGGTTCGCGTCACGTACACACCGCCCGCCGGCGTCGCGCGGATTGTCCCGGTGAGCGGGAATGGCCAGATATCGGTAATTGGAGCTTCGCTTCCGCAGCCGCTCATCGTACGGCTCGTTGACGCGACGGGGTCGCCTGTCGCCGGTCGCTCTGTGCGGTTCGCGGTGATTCAGAACGACGGCGCGCTGAGCGTCGGCACCGGGAGCGCGCGGTCAGTCGTTGCGCCGACGAACGCACAAGGCGAAGCGTCAGTCCGATGGACCCTCGGAACACGTGCGGGCGCCGGCAATAACCGCGTCGAAGCAACGAGCGCCGACTTCGGAACTGTTGTCTTTGACGCAACGGCGCGCACTGGTCCCGCTGCCATGCTCGTCGTCGACAGTGGCAGCAACCAATTCGGCATCGTCGATGAACCGCTGCCACGTCCAATTGTCGCAGTTGCCGTCGATCGAGGCGGCAATCGCCTGTCGGGCGTTGACGTGACGTTTACGGCAGCAGGCGGAGGCGGATCCATCGATGGCCGAACGGCCGTGACGGTGCAGACCGATAGCGATGGACGCGCTTGGGTGACGCCGCGGCTTGGAGGCGTGGTCGGTCAACAGGTATTCACGGCAGCGGTCCCCGGGCTCTCGAAAGCAGTCGCGTTTACCTCCGTCGCTCGCGTTGCGGGGCCTGCCGCTGAAACGCAGATCAGCGGCGTGGTCGTGGACAACACGAACACACCGATCGCAGGTGTGACAATTCGGATTGACGGCAGCACGCTTGTCGCACGAACGGACGCACAAGGGCTGTTCGCCTTGAAAACAGCACCCGTGGGTTACGTGAAGCTCATCGTCGACGGCTCGACTGCGTTGCGAGCTGGTACCTGGCCGACTCTCGAATACGCGCTGTACACGCTGTCCGGCCAAGACAATACAGTCGGAATGCCGATCTACCTTCTGCCGATCGACGTCGCACGCGGCGTGCGTGTCGACGAGCGAACGGGAGGGACTCTCACGTTTCCCGAACTGCCCGGCTTTAGTCTCACGATTGCACCGGGATCAGCGCTCTTCCCGGGCGGCAGCCGTGCCGGCACAGTCTCCGCGACGATCGTGCATGCTGATAAAATGCCGATGCCGCCGGGCTTCGGTCAGCAGCCGCGGTTCCTCGTCACAATTCAGCCGACTGGTGTCCATTTCGAACCACCTGCCGCGCTGACCTTCCCGAACCTCGATGGATTGCCGCCTGGTAGCGTGACGGAGATGTACTCCTTCGACCACGACCTGGGGCAATTCGTGTCGATTGGCACCGGCTCAGTGTCCGAGGACGGATTGGTCGTGGTTTCTGACGTGGGTGTGGGCATTATCAAAGGCGGGTGGCACTGCGGAGGGAATCCGACGCCGTCCGGTTCATGTGACGCATGCAATCCACCCGGCGGTAGCGCAGGGGCAGACGAGGGTTGCCGGAAGAGTGACGGCACGCAGTGCGTGCCGGATCCGACAAAGGACGGCCACGCGTGCCGTGACGACGGCAATCCGTGCACGGAAGAGCGCTGCCAGGACGGCATCTGCCAACACCGGTCGATTGCAGCGGCCACGACGATCGAAAGCCGGTTTGTCGACCGCGACGATCCTACCCGGACGTGGGCCGACGGCGAGCCGTTCGCGAATGGCCAGCCGCTGTACGCGAACGACACCGTTGGGGATTACGTGAGCTGGCGTGTTCGCACCACGGGACTGCGCTCAGGTCCAACAGGCTACACGTGGAGAGCTACCGGCCCGGAGACCGTCAACGGTCCGGGCGGCGCGGAGTGGCGGATCGACGGTCTGAGGTGGAAGCCCGGCTACTACCACATCGAGGTGCAGATCAAGTTCGGTAGCGGCTGCGTCGTCACTCGTGGGTGGATGCAACCAGTCGGAATTCGCACAGACGACTACATCCTTGTCGGAGCGATCCTCGAAGAGCCACTCCCGACAGGCGGCGTCCAGCAATCTACGATCGATCGTTACTCCTGCTCCGCGCCCGGTTGTAGCGGTCTCATCCCGCCCCCGCTCGACCTTTTGCTGGTATGCCCCGGACGGGAGAACATCCTCGCCAACAATTTCAACGATCCATCGAAGGTCGGATATGTTCCAGAGACACCTGCCGATCGCCTGTACGTCTCTGCGTTCCTCTTCACAGCGACCGCCAACACATTCCAGGTGCCCCCGACTTTATCGGAGCCGCGCGGCTTTGTTTCCGACGCGTGTGGCCCCGGCTACAGGTTCTTCGGACTCGACCCGTTGCAGCATTTCCGGCAGATCATGCATGCACAGTTCAAATACCTCGTCCGCGACGGTCGAATTACGAGCGGGCCGTATCCGGTGGGCGACGTTTTTTCGGAATCCGGTATGACGCCTGAGCCGTGCCGAAAACGGTGCGGGCCCTTCGGCGATCTTGGACCCAAGAACGGTCGCCTGGAACGAGAGGCTGACGGCTCCGGCTTTTCATACTACATGCAGACGCGCGCGGGTTCTGAGGCGCAGGCGGGCTGGCACGCGCTGAACCGTCGGGAGTTGCCGTACGTGTTTTTTCGTATGCGCTTCGACGTAACGGACGGAAAAATGAAGTCACGCATCTCTGCTGGTCCAAGTTCCACCGAGGACGGCAGCGATGGCCGTGACTATTCGTACTTCCCGACTTTCCACCTTTACAGGCGCGTATTCACAAACACATATGAAGCTCAGTTGGTACCCGGTTATCCGCTCCGGCAGAACTTGATGGGGTTCCTGCTCGCTTCGCCTCCTATTGCGGGAAGTGGAACGGTGTATCCATGACAGGGGAGGAACGTCCGACGCTCATGCGCAGCGCGTTGCTGCTGATTCCTGCGGCGGTATTAGCGCTGATAGCGACACTGGCACACTGGGCGGCGGTGCGACACTCGCATTGGTATCCAGGCGGCGCCTTTAGCGTGTATTACGGTCCCCGCCTCATACCGACCACGATCATGATGCTGGGCGTGGCGGCGGTCTGGCGCCGTCGCCACGGCGGGCGCCGCCTTGCTGCGCTTATCATCATCGCGTTATTTGCAGCATCATTCGTACATAACGCTGCGTTCTCGCTTACGTGGCGGTTCGGCGCGCGAGTGATTTCGCGATGAACGGATCTCTCGCACTCACGCCCGCTCGGTTGTCTATACGACTCCTACATATCGCACTGCTGACGACACTCGCATTAGCTGTTTCGGTCGCACACGTCGTCGCGATGAAGCGCATAGACTGGTATCCGCGCGGGCGTTTCAGTGCGCTCTACTTCACAGGTGTGGCATCCGCGCTGATCCTGCTGATGTACGTGACGTGGACGTGGCGGCGCGATCGAAATGTCAAACGGTTGCTCGTGCTCGCTGTCATCGCGGCGTATGCCTCCGGTTGCGCAAGCAGTTTTGCGTGGTCTTTAGCGTGGCGGCTTGCGGGAGGCGCAGCACCATGAGAACGCGCGATCCACACCGCGATGATCCTTTCCTCCTCCGCTCTGATTACGGCTTCCGCGGGGGGTTACCTGTCCGCGCACATTACTCCGGAACAACTGGACGACAAACCATGATCGCTACCATCCCGTTCTCTCGCGCGTGGTGCATTCGCTACATCCGCCTTCTAGCCGCCGTCGTGACGTTCGTCGCTGCGGCGGCCCCTGCGCAGGCGCAGTTGAAGGAAGGATGCACCGTCAGCGTGCTCAATCGCACGACCACGGTCGATTCTGAGGGCGCATGGATGTTGCCGAACGTGCCCGCGGGCATGGGTGCCGTACGCGCCCGTGCGACGTGCATTGAGAACGGCATCACGACTGTGGGTCAGTCGTCGTTCTTCTCGGTTCCGGAGACCGGCATCATCTCGAATATCGCCTTCTCGTTCGCTGCCCCTGAGCCGGTGCCAGCAACACTCACGTTGTCATCGTCCGCTACGACGCTGACCGTGATTGGGGAAACGACGCAGCTGAGCGTCCTTGCCGCTTACACGAGTACATCAACTCGGAACGTAACCGCGGCCGCAACGGGCACGAACTACACGACGAGTAACGCTCGCGTAGCTACCGTCAGCGCAGACGGTCTCGTTACAGCCGTCGGAGCGGGAGCCGCGATCATCAGCGCAACCAACGACGGTGCGCTCGCACTGCTCCGCTTGTCGGTCGCCGGCGTTCTCGATTCCGATCGGGACGGCATGCCGGACGATTACGAGCTGACGAACGGATTCAACCCGAACGATGCGGCTGACGGCGGACTCGATGCAGACGGTGATGGTCTTACGAACACCGCCGAATATCGGCTAGGGACGAACCCGCGCGTCGCAGATTCAGACGGCGACGGACTACGTGACGGCGTCGAAGTACAGACGGGCAGCGATCCACTGAACCCGCAGAGCAGCAATCTCGCCGCAGCGTTGCGGCGCATTCGCATCGCGCCGACGGCGGTCTCGATGATCGTCGACACCATCATCGGTGAGGCGTCTGCGCGCGTGCGAGTACTCGGCGACGTGATTGACGGCTCTACGATCGACCTCACCTCGCAGAGCCGCGGCACGCGGTATACGATCGCCGATCTGACCATCGCCAGCTTCAGTCAGACGGACGGCTTGATCTTTGCCGGTCGCAACGGCGAAACGGTGTTGAGCGCGAGCGTCGCAGGCTTCACTGGTTCGGCGCCAATCCGCGTTTCGTCGTTTGCCCCCGTGGCACTCGCGCAGCTCGCAATCCCGGGGTATGCCAACAACGTCGACGTCAGTGGCAACTTCGCATACGTCGCGGCTGGCGCGGCGGGCTTGCAGATTGTCGACGTGACGAACCGTGTAGCACCGCGGATTGTCGGCGCGCTCGATACGCCCGGAAATGCCAATGACGTACGTGTCGTCGGCACGACCGCATATGTCGCCGATGGCACATCCGGCGTGCAGATGGTTGATGTCAGCACGCCCTCGAGTCCTACGCTTCGCGCGACCTTCGACACGCCGGGGGATGCGCTCGACCTCGCAATCGTCGATGGCCGCCTGTACGTTGCGGATGGAGCTGCCGGCGTTCAGATACTCACTGTGTCACTGAACGGCCTCCAACTGGCCGGCAGCGTTGCGCTGAGTGGGGTGGCTGCCCGAGGGATTGATACCGACGGCACGTCGGCCGTGCTCGCGACGACAGGTGGACTGCGCGTGATCGACGTACGTGTTCCGTCCGCAGCGGTCGTCGTTGGCAGCCTCGTCACAACCGATGCTCGCGATGTCACGATGCGCGGTACGAACGTGCTTCTCGCCGATTGGACGGGGAGTCTGCGGGTCATTGATATTTCCGCGCCTGCGTCCCCGCAGCTCGTCGCGACGACCACCATAACGGAAGGCGGCATCCTTCAGGACATCGAACGCGTGGGCGATTTCGCGTTCGGTGCTGACGTTTTCTTCGTCAATGGTGTGCCCATCTTCTACATCCCTCCCTCGGGAGGCGCGTTAGTTCGCGGGCGACTGGATTTTCCTTACCGTGACGACAATGGAACAGGCATCGCGGCCGATGGAGCTTTCATCTACCTCGTTGCGTCAACGTCGACCGCAAAACCGGGGAGCACCGGTACGACCGCGCTGTACATCGG
>JALYOB010000478.1 GCA_030857085.1 Acidobacteriota bacterium
CCTGCAGGTCAAGATTCACGCCGACGCGCCAGAGGTAGACAGGCGTTCGCGCATCGACGTCAGCGCGCGGACGGGGATCGATCACCGCGGGCCCGAGCGACTGGCCGTTGAGGAACAGCTCGACGCCGGTGATCTTGAAGGGGCCGGTCACGTAGCCGTGGATCTCGCCGCCGCCGCAGGTGAGATGGCGCGGGCTATCCAGCTCGATGCGTCCGGTGGCGACGCCGCACGAGCCCCAGCTCTGCAGCCCGGTCGTTTCACCGAGGACGTAGACGTAGTTGCCGACCATGAGGGGGTTGTGCTTCACCTCGTCGTCGCTGGTCATCGACACGTCTTCGTAGATGCGCGGTGCGGAGCCTTCGAACGGTGCGACGCGGAAGTCGAACACGTCGAACGCGATCGTGCGCGCCGCTTCGAGCGTCATCGGATTGACTTCATCGATGAGCGTCACGAAGCGCGCGTTGGCTTCGTCGTAGAACGCGTTGCGGCTGAAGCGGATGTCGTTCGCACGCTCGATGCGCAGGTAGGTCGGGATCGGCAGCACGCGCACCAGATTGAAGAAGGGGAAGACGCCCGCCATCGGCGTGTAGATCGAGTAGATCTCGTCGGTGCCTGCGGCGAGGAAGTTCGTGCCGTTGGTGACCATCCAGCGCGCCGGGCGATCGTCGCTCGCGACTTCGATCGGATTCGCCGGATTGCTGATGTTGTACGCGAACACCCCCGCCTCCGTCGCGAGGACGAGATTGCCGGCCACGAACGCGACGTCGTTGATGCCGCGGTTCGTCGGTCCCGGATAGGAGTTGATCGTGCCGAGGAAGACGGGATTGCTGGCGGTGGTGATGTCGAAGAGGACGACCTGATTCTGACAGGCGGACGTATTCGTCGGTGCCGGGTAGCACGGCAGGTCGGTCGCGGGAAAGAGACCCGCGAGGCGATTGCCGCTGACCGAGAGGCGGCGATAGTGCAGGCCGGGGATGCGCGCGACGCGCGTCGGCGCGGAGCCGCCTGCGCGAACGTTGGTGAGATTGAAGATCTCGAGTCCGGCCTCGCTGCTCACATAGAGGAAGCCGTTCGCGAATGCGACGCCTCCTTCGCTCTCACGTCCGGCCATCGAGCCGATGAAGTCTTCGCGTGCGATCTGCAGGTTGCCGGTTTCGTTGACCGTGTAGGTCGTGAGCACCTGGCCGCGCAGCGCGTAGACGAGATTGCCGGAGCGGAAGATGCCGTGCGGCGAGAGCTCGAAATTGCTCGAGGGCGCCGTGGTGTCGGCCAGCGAGAGCGGACAGCTCGTCGATAGTTGTGCGAACAGAGGAACCGAGAGAGAAAACAGTGCAACGACGACCAGAGCGATCCGTGACCTAACGCGCATTCAAGCCTCCCAAAAACACACCCGAGACGCTGTGCCGGAGCGGCGAAGCGTCCTCACGATACGCGGGGTTCCGCGCGTTTTACTGTCAGCGCGGCCGCCGCTCCAAAGAGCCGATCGAGTTCGTCAGCGGACAAGTGTGTCGCACATCCATGCTGTTTTGCAATATTGGCCGGGCGTTCGCAGGAGGCGAGAGCCGTGTATCATGCCTGAGTAGGTTCCTATGCTCGACGGTCATGTGTTGGTTCTGAATCGTGTTTTTCAGGCCGTACAGATCACGTCGGTACGACGCGCACTGACGCTCCTGTACAAGGGGCAGGTGCGCGCAGTCGACTCGGAGTACCGCACGTACGACTTCGAGAACTGGATGGACATCCCGGTCCAGCCCGACGATCACTATGTCGTCACTCCCAGCCGCAACGTTCTGATTCCGCATGTCGTGCAGCTGCTGGTGTTTGACCGGCTGCCGCGGCAGGAAGTGAAGTTCTCGCGCGGCAACATTTATCTGCGCGATCAGAACCGCTGCCAGTACTGCGGCAAGAAGTTCTCGTCGTCGGAGCTCTCGCTCGATCACGTCATCCCGATCTCGCGCGGCGGCAAGTCGACGTGGGAAAACGTCGTCTGCGCCTGCCTGCCGTGCAACGTGCGCAAAGGCAACAAGCTGCTGAGCGAATCCGACATGCGCCTGCGCCGCGCGCCGGTGCGCCCGAAATGGCACCCCCTCCATCGCCTGCAGGGCCGCACCTATCCGGAGATCTGGAAGAATTTCCTCGATCAGGCTTACTGGAACGTGGAACTGAAGGAGTGAGGATCGCGCGCGATCCTCACTGTTGACCAGTTGCCCGTTGTCAGTTGCCGAAACCCGGTGTGTTCCTCGGTCAACGGGTTAACGGGTAACGGGTCACGCGCGCGACAGCGCGCCTTCGACCGGCCGGGACCATTTCTTGCTCTGCTCTCCCAACCGTGCACTGCTCTGTTCAGAAGAGCTTGTTTTTTTGGGAGTGGCAGCAATGACGTTAGTGAACTCGCTCTGCGCGGAGATCAGCGTGTTTCAGGGGGTCGGCGAGTCGACGGGCGTATTCGTCGAACGCAGCGCAATCCGCGGAAAAAAGGGTCTTTGTAAAAGCATGCGCGACCTGGCGATCAAGTCGCGCGTTCTGGGCGACGGCTACTACTACATCCCCGTCGACCTCTGGCCGAAAGCAAAAGAGCCGATCGTGGTCCACAAGCATGACTGGACGGTGATCAGCTCCATTCCCCGCACTTCGCGAGCCGTCAAGAAGCGCCGCGCCGTTGCCGAATGAACCGGCGGGTACGCCGCGTGCAGTTTTGCCCCGCCGCGAGAGAACGTTTGTATCGGAGTGAATGGATGAAGCTTTGGAAAGTTGCACTGATCGCACTGGCGATTGCCGCACCCGTTTACGCGCAGCAGGAAGAAGGCCCGGGCCAGGCGCAGGGCGCCGCGGTCGATACGACCGGCAAGGGCTACACGGCCGCATACGTCATCGAGACGTCGACCAAGCAGGTGCTGCACGCGGAGAATGAACACAAGCCGCTGCCCACCGCGTCGATGGCGAAGATGATGACGCTGCTCATTGCAATGGAAGAGATTCGCGACGGACGTCTGAAGATGGATACGCCGGTCACGATCTCGGCCAAGGCCAGCAAGATGGGCGGTTCGCAGGTTTATCTGCGCGCCGGCTCGGTCTGGCCGATGAAGAACCTCATCATCGCGACGATGGTGCAGTCGGCCAACGACGCCGCGACCGCGATCGCGGAGAAGATCGCCGGCTCGACCGAGAACTTCGCCGACATGATGAATCAGCGTGCGCAGGAGCTCGGCTTCACGCACTCGAAGTTCTACGATCCGCACGGCCTGCCGAATCCGACCAATCCGCAGATGGTCGACACGATGTGTCCGCACGATCTGGCGATGCTCGGACTCGAGATCGTGAAGTATCCGTTCCTGGTCTCGCTCTCGCGCACGCCGGAGATGCCGTTCCGCAACGGGACGCTCGAGAAGATCTACAACCCGAACCACCTCATCAATCCGCGCAAGGCGAACTACATGGAAGACGCGACCGGCATCAAAACCGGCTACTCCGGCCCCGCCGGCTACTGCGTCACCGCGTCCGCAAAGCGCGGCAACATGGAAGTCGTCTCGGTAATCATGGGCTCGAAGACCGGCGGCGGTCCGAACGGCTCGTTTGCGAATGCTGCACGCCTCATGAATGAAGCGTTCGTGAATTACCGCATGGTCACGCCCGCCAAGCAGGGAACGCAGGTCGGCCAGGCTACGGTCACCAAAGGTGCCGCCGCGACCGTTCCGGTCGTTGCGGGACAGGACGTGCAGGCGCTGGTCAAACGCGGTCAGGAGCGCAATGTGAAGGTCTCGTTCTCCGGCGGCAACGTCAACGCCCCGGTGAAAAAGGGACAGAACATCGGCACGATCGTCGTCCAGAGCGGCGATCAGGTGATCGCGAAGATCCCCGGCGTTGCTGGCGCGGACGTCGGCGCGCAGTCGTGGTGGAAATCGTTCTGGCCGTTCTGATGCGGCGCGCGTGATGCGCGCGCCGCAGTTGTCCGTTGTCCGTTCTCCGTTTGGGGTGATGCTGCGCGAAATCTCACCCGGAACGGACAACGGATGACGGACAACCGG
>JALYOB010000479.1 GCA_030857085.1 Acidobacteriota bacterium
GAGAAAGACAATCGCACGTCTCCGAGGAACTCCGAGGAACTCCGAGGAACTCCGAGGAACGGTCTGGAGAACTGTTGCAATGGTGAAGGTTGGAGTGAATGGATTCGGGCGCATCGGCCGCAACGTGCTGCGTGCCGCGCTCGAGAAAAAATACGACATCGACTTCGTGGCCGTGAACGACCTCACCGGCGCCGCCACGCTCGCCTATCTCCTCAAATACGACTCGGTGCATCGCACCATCCCCAACAAAATCGAGCACAGCGAAAACGCGCTCACGATCGACGGCAAAGAGCTGCGCGTCTTCTCCAGCCCCGACCCCGCCGAGATTCCGTGGGATCAGCTCGGCGTCGAAATCGTCGTCGAGTCGTCCGGCCGCTTCACCACCAAAGACAAAGCCTCGCGCCATCTGAAGAAAAGCGTCGAGACGGTGATCATCTCCGCTCCGTCGAAAGACGCCGACGCCACGTTCTGCATGGGCGTCAACGAAAACGACTTCGATCCCGGCAAGCACAAGATCATCTCGAACGCGTCGTGCACGACGAACTGCCTCGCTCCCGTTGCCAAAGTGCTGCATCAGCGCTTCGGCATCCGCATGGGCATCATGACCACCATTCACTCGTACACGAACGATCAGGAAATCCTCGATCTGCCGCACAAAGACCTGCGCCGCGGACGCGCGGCCGCGCTGTCGATGATTCCGACGAGCACCGGCGCCGCGCAGGCGGTCGGACTCGTGCTGCCGGAATTGCGCGGCAAATTCGACGGCATCTCCGTGCGCGTGCCGACGCCGAACGTCTCGCTGGTCGACCTCACCTTCGCCACCGACAAAGCGACCAGCGTCGACGAGATCAATCAGGTCATTCGGGACGCGGCGAACGGCGAGCTCAAAGGCATCCTCGATTACTCCGACGAGCAGCTCGTCTCCGTCGACTTCAATCACAACCCGCACTCGTCGATCGTCGACACGACCTTTACCCGCTCGGTCGATGCGAACATGCACAAGATCCTCGCGTGGTACGACAACGAGTGGGGCTACTCGAATCGCATTCTCGATCTGATCGCGCACGTCGCGAACGTGAAGAAGGGCGCACTGCAGCACGCATGATCCGAATCCGCACGCTCGACCAGCTCGACTTTCCTTCCGGCGCGCGCGTTTTCTATCGCGTCGACTACAACGTGCCGCTCGAAGGGACGCGCATCACCGACGCCACCCGCATCGAGGAAACGCTGCCCACTCTGCGCGCGCTCCGCGACCGCGGGGCCGCCATCATCCTCGCCTCCCACCTCGGCCGCCCGAAAGGGGAACGCAAGGAAAAGTACTCGCTGCGCCCCGTGCGCGAAAAACTCGCGGAGCTCATCGGCGCCGAAGTGCAGTGGGCCGATGACTGCATCGGCATCGACACCTCGAATCTCCAGCCCGGCGAATTGCTGCTCGTCGAAAATCTTCGCTTCCATGCAGGCGAAGAAAAGAACGACGCGCAGTTCGCGCAGGAACTGCGCAAGCTCGCCGACTACTACGTCAACGACGCGTTCGGCGCCTGCCATCGTGCGCATGCCTCGATCGACGCGCTGCCGCGCCTCTTCGCGAAAGAAAACACCGCAGGCGGGCTGCTGCTCGCGCGCGAGCTCGAGTTCCTGCAGAAGGTCACCAACATCTCCGAACGTCCGTTCGTCGCGCTGATGGGCGGCGCGAAGATCGCCGGCAAGATCGAGCCGCTCGAAGCGCTCGTGAAGCTCGCGGACAAAGTGCTCATCGGCGGCGGCATGGCCAACACGTTCCTCGCCGCGCGCGGCGTGCCGATGGGCGGATCGCTCGTCGACACCGACTCGATCGAAGTCGCGCAGCGCATCATGGAAGGCGACTCGCGCGCGGAAGTGATCCTGCCGGAAGACCTCGTCGTCGCCGACTCGCTCGACCACCCCACCGAGATCGATGAAGCGGAAATCATTCACGGCTTCACCGAAACCGAGAAAGCCTTCGACATCGGCCCGCTCACGATCAAGCGCTACGAGACCGAGCTGAAAGACGCGAAGCTGATCTTCTGGAACGGCCCCATGGGCGTGTTCGAGAAAGAACAGTTCGCGCAGGGCACCATGGCCATGGCCCGTGCCGTCGCGCAGGCCGACGCCGTCACCGTCGTCGGCGGCGGCGAGTCGGTCGAAGCCGTCAAAGCCTCCGGCTTCGCCGATCGCATCACTCACATCTCCACCGGCGGCGGCGCGTCGCTCGAATTCATCTCCGGCGCAGCACTGCCGGGAGTGGAGGTACTGCGAATGCAGTGACGCGTGGCGAGTAGCGCGTTGCGCGGGCTTGATCGCCCGGGCGACACCGCTCTCGCAACTCGCCACACGCTACTCGCCACTTCCCAATGGCCGCCGAGATCGAGGTCAAGTTCGCCCTCAAAGACCGTGCGGGTCTCGTGCGCAAGCTGCACGAGATCGGTGCACAACGTCTGTACAACGAGACGTTCGAGGACAACATCGTGCTCGATCGCCGCGGCGAGTTGCGCACGAAAGGGGCTCTCCTGCGCGTGCGCAAGTTCGGGCGGTACGCGCTCGCGACGTTCAAAGGTCCGATGGCGTTCGAAGCGGGAGTGAAGACGCGCGAGGAAGTGCAGACCGGCGTCGAAAGCTTCGAGCTCGCCATCCAGCTCTTCGACTCCCTCGGCTTCAAGCCGGTGTTCCGCTACCAGAAGTTCCGCGAGGTGTGGCGCGTGCGCGACGTCGAAGTCGTGCTCGATCGCACACCCATCGGCGACTACTTCGAGATCGAAGGACCGCTGGAAACCATTCGCGCGGTTGCCGAGGAGCTGGGGATGAACATGGATGCCGGCATTCGGCAGACGTACGCGGATCTGTACCGGCAGCATCGAAGAACACGCGCAGACCTGCCCGAAAACATGGTCTTTCCGCCGGAGCAATTGCCTTGATGAGTACCGCGAAGTACCTCGGAGTACCTCGGAGTACCTCGGAGGAGCTCCGTGAAATCGCGCGATGGCCCTGCTCCTCCGAGGTACTCCGAGGTACCCGAGGTACTCCGAGGTACTGATGAAAGCGATGATCCTCGCCGCCGGCTTCGGCACGCGGCTCCGTCCTGTCACCTACACGCTGCCCAAGCCGATCGTGCCGTTGCTGAACCGGCCGCTCGTCGCATGGGCGATCGAGTCGTTTCTCGCGGTCGGCGTCGACGACTTCATCATCAACCTGCACCACCTGCCCGAGCCGCTCGAGCGCTATGTCAGTGACGAATACAGCGGCCGCGCAAAGTTTTTCTTCTCGCGCGAAGAAGAAATCCTCGGCACCGGCGGCGGCATTCGCCGGGTGCGGCCGCAGCTCGAAAACGAAGAAGAGTTCTTTCTCGTCAACGGCGACACCGTGCAGTTCCCGCGCTGGGATGCATTGCGCGATGCGCGGCGCGCACACGACGCACTGGCCGCGCTGACGCTGCGCGTGCCGCCGCAGGGCGACAAGTTCACGCCGGTCTATTTCGACAACGGCCGCGTGACCGGCTTCGGCAAAGGGACGGGCGAAGCGGTGATGTTCTCCGGCTCGCACGTCATCAGCACGCGCATCTTCGACTACCTGCCCGACACCGAGTTCTCGGGCATCGTCGAGCACGCGTATCAGCCGATGCTCGACGCCGGACGCGAAACGCTCGCGGGCATTGTCACCGATGATCTCTGGTTCGACATCGGTACGCCGCAGCGCTACATGAACGCCTCCCGCACGATGTTGGGCGCAACGGTTCGCGGCGCGCTCGCGCCTGTGCCGGGATCGCGCGTCGAAGGCGACTCACTCCTGCACGAAAGCGCACGCGGTGCGGCGTCGCAATCAGTGATCGGCGCACGCAGCGTCGTCGAAGGCGACGTGCGCGACAGCGTGATCTGGGACGACTGCCACATCGCGAGCGGCGCCATCGTGGAACGCTGCATCATCGCGCACGGCGTGACGCTCGAACCGGGCGAGTACCGCGACCAACTGATCGTCCCCGGCGACTCCGTCGCCATCTAGTTTGGAG
>JALYOB010000089.1 GCA_030857085.1 Acidobacteriota bacterium
CCTCAATGCGGATCAGCTGCCGCGACTTCGCGAGGAGTATTTCGAAGACCCGGCGTGCAAAACGGTCTTCTCCATCATCAAAAGCGATGTCGCGAACGGCCAACCCATTGATTTTGCGGAACTCCAGACCCATCTTAGGGGCGAGGCCGAGCTCACGCTCGTGAGCGAGTTGAGCCTCACCGAGGACATTGACGATCGCACTCTCGAACGGCTCGATGAGAATCTACGACCGATGGAGCGAGGCTACCTCGACCGTCGCAAACAGCAGATCCAGCGGGAGATCGTCGAAGCCGAGCGCGGCGGGGACCAGCAGCGCGTCGAACAGCTCGTCACCGAGAAGATGGAGCTCTCCCGTATCTTGAGCAGCCTGAAATAATTATCGTCCCCGTTTCATTACGCGTGTGTCCTCGACGGACGATACTTTGGCCGGTTTGTCAACCCCGTTTTGACAGTCTCGCCAAGGCCTCGTTCGGGGGCCAAAAAGTGCCGACAGGGCGACCGACCAGCTGCCCATTGCGAGGAGCGAAAGACATGACGACACGCCTGCGCACTTCGAATCTCGAACCGGATTCAAATACTGAATTTGAGGGGGTCGGCGAGTTGAGTGTCGAAGAAAAATATGCGGAAGTAAAAACGCTCATCGCAATCGGGAAGGAAAAGGGTTTCCTGCTGTACGACGAGATCTACGAGGTTCTGCCGGAAGAGGTCACCAGCCTCCCCGAAGAGCTCGATGAGATCTACATCCGGTTCAACGATCTCGGCATCGATGTGATCGAAGACGCCGAGAAGCCTCTCCAGGCGAGCCCCAAGGGCATCGTCACGATCGACGGCACGATCGAAGAAAAGGAGATGGACCAGCGCGAGGAAGTCCAGCAGGACATCATCGCTGCGTCCAGCGGCATCGTCGACAAGACCAACGACCCGGTGCGCATGTACCTGCGCGAGATGGGCACGGTCAAGCTGCTCGACCGCCAGGGCGAAGTCGACATCGCCAAGCGCATCGAGAAGGGGGAGCGGAAGGTCTTCAAGGCCCTCTCCGCGAACCGCATCATCCGCGAGGAGATCCTCAAGATCTACGAGGCCGCCAAGCGCGACGCCCGCGTGATCAAGGAGACGATCGATCTGGCCATGCCGGACGATGACGGCTCCACCGACGCAGCGGCCGCCGACGGCGAGCCGAAGATGCCTGCCGCGGTCTCCAACAAGATCCAGGAGATCATGCAGATCTTCGAGGGCATCGCGAAGCTCGACAAGAAGATCAAGGACGCGCACGCGAAGCTCGCCGATCCGAAGAAACTCTCCGAGCGCACGCTCGCCCAGACCCAGAAGAACATCGACAAGCTCGAGCAGGAGCTCGCCGACGAACTCCAGCGCGTCGACTTCACCCCGCAGACGCGCAACCGGATGATCAACAAGCTCAAGGACATCGACAACGAGCTCGCGCAGGCGTCGTCGATGATCCGCAAGGACGAGCAGGCTTTGAAGCGCGAGAAGGACAAGGTCCGCCGCGACTTCTACCGCCGCCGCCTCCAGAAGTATCAGGAGAAGCTCGCCGAGCTCGAGACGTTCTACGCCGTGGCGCACGAAGAGCTGAAGAAAACCATCCGCGAGATCCGCTCGGGTGAAGAGGAAGCCGATCAGGCGAAGCAGGAACTGATCGTCGCCAACCTTCGCCTCGTCGTTTCGATCGCGAAAAAGTACACGAACCGCGGCCTCCAGTTCCTCGACCTGATCCAGGAAGGGAACATCGGTCTCATGAAGGCGGTCGAGAAGTTCGAGTACCGCCGCGGCTACAAGTTCTCGACGTACGCGACGTGGTGGATCCGCCAGGCCATCACCCGCGCGATCGCCGATCAGGCGCGCACGATCCGCATCCCGGTGCACATGATCGAGACGATCAACAAGCTGACGCGCACGTCGCGTGCGCTCGTGCAGGAGCTCGGCCGCGAACCGCAGGCCGAGGAGATTGCCGAGCGGATGGACATGCCGGTGGCGAAGGTGCGGAAGATCATGAAGATCGCGCAGGAGCCGATCTCCCTCGAGACTCCGATCGGAGAAGAGGAAGACTCGCATCTGGGCGATTTCATCGAGGATCGCGGCGTGATCTCCCCGATCGAGCACGTGATCGTCGCGAACCTCAAGGAGCAGACTTCGAAGGTGCTGCGCACGCTCACCCCGCGCGAAGAGCAGGTGCTCAAGATGCGCTTCGGCGTGGGCGACGGCGCCGAGCACACGCTCGAGGAAGTGGGCCGCTCGTTCAATGTGACGCGCGAGCGGATCCGCCAGATCGAGTCGAAGGCGCTTCGCAAGCTCCGCCACCCGAGCCGCAGCAAGAAGCTGCGGCCGTTCCTCGACGCCACTTTCTAGGATCAATGCTCAGAAAACTCACGCAAAGGGCGGCCCTCGCGGCCGCCCTTCTTCTTCCTCTCTTTTCTCTCGCGGCCGCTCCGCCGCAGGCCTACCATCTCGAGCTCGAAGCGACTCCGGAAGCGGCCTTCCCTTATCTCGGCCGTTTCGGCGCGGTCGATCTGCACGTGTACGCGGGCGGCGTGCGCGGCGAGGCGTTGTGGCTGCACGGCTTCAGCCGCAACGGCGCGAAGACGCTCACCGTCGCGAACCCCTTGGGGCGGATGTACGTCGACGTGCAGACGAACGAGATCCGCTCCATTCTCACGAAGATGCGCGGCGCTTCCGGCAACGAGCCGCTCGAGCGTCCGGCTCTCGCACCGCCGATGCGCGGCAAGGTGAAGGGCATCGACGCGACACGCCATCGCCTTCTGTATGGCCCCGAGGCGTGGATCGACATCTGGACGACGGATGTGATTCCGCCGAACGCGCAGTTCCGGATGCTGGTCAGTCAGGCGGTGTCGGGCATCGCGCCAGGCACTGCAGCGGTGGCGAATCAGTTGCCCGGAACGCCGATCTACGTCGAGCTGAACTTCCGCCGGTTCAAGAAGCTGCCGATCATCAAACTGAAGAAGCTGACGTTCTCCGCTGACGATCAGGAGGACGCGCTGACGCTCGGATCGTTTTACGTGCGTGCGGGCGTGCTGGAGAAGATTTTCGCGAAGTAACTTGCGCTGTGGCGCGGCTTCTCATCCGCCCGTTGGGCACCTTCTCGCCGCCGTTGCACATGAGCTCACCGCTCGCTCATTCTCCCTTCTCCCCGCGATGCGGGGAGAAGGTGCCCGAACGGCGGATGAGGGGCGTTGCCTCGCGAGCTACGCCGCAACGCTGCTGCGGTACTCGTCGAGATCCGCGAGCAACTCCCCTGCATTTGCATACCGCGCCGCGGGATTTTTTTCGAGGCACCGCATCACCACCGCGTTGATCGCGCCGCCGATCTCGGGACGCAACTCGATCGGCGGCTTCGGCTTTTCGGTGATGTGCGCGGTCAGCACGCCCGTGAGCGACGACGACTCGAACGGTCTGCGGCCGGCGAGCATCTCGTAAAGGAGCACGCCCATCGAGTAGACGTCGCTGCGCGCGTCGAGCGTTTCCCCTTTCACCTGTTCGGGGCTCATGTAGTGCGGCGTGCCAACGATCAATCCCGCCTGCGTCAAACCTTCCGGCGTCTCGGCCATGCGGGCGATGCCGAAGTCCATCAGCTTCACTTCGCCTTTCGCGTCGATGAGGACGTTCTGCGGCTTGATGTCGCGATGAATGATCCCCTGCTCGTGCGCGGCCTGCAGACCGCGGCAGATCTGGCGGGTGATGCCGACCGTCGGGCGTGAGGCCATCTGCCGCTGCGGCGCTTCGTCGAGGAGTTCGGCGAGCGTGTAGCCGCGCATGAACTCCATGCTGATGAAGTAGACGCCTTCCGCCTCGCCGTAGTCGTACGTGCGCAGCACATTGCGGTGCGTGATCCTGCGCGCGAGACGGATCTCGCGCTTGAAGCGCTCGAGGTCTTCGGGCGAACGGGTCATGACGTCGCCGGGAAGCGTTTTGATGGCCACGATTTCGTCGAGCTGCGTGTCGCTCGCTTTGTAGACGACGCCCATGCCGCCGCGCCCGAGGATCTGCTCGATGCGATAGCGGTTGGCGAAGACGTGACCGAGGTCGAGATCGGCTGATGCATTCGCGGGCGCAGTTGTGCCGGCGGCCGTGGCATCCATCTTCATCGTGGCCATGGTGGAAGAGACCGTGCCGAGCGAACGCATCATGCCGGTCGTGACGCTGATCAGCGGCAGCGACGCCACCGGCAATGCATTCGGCAGCCATTTGAGGCGCACTTCTTCGCGCGTGGCGGCGTTGAGCACTTCCGCACCTGCGGCCTGCGCCGATTCATAGGAGACGTACGCATAGCCGTTCGGTGCGTGCCACGCGAAGAGCAGCGCGAGGAGCGGCGCATTGCCGACGATGGCGAGACCGCTCTCGACGTCAAGGCTCACCGAGCCGGTGACGAACTCGCCGGTCGCAATGCCGGCGCCGACGCTCATGCCGTTTGCGCCGAGCTGCGATGCGAGTTCTTCGTTGATTGCGCGCGCCGCGCGAATGGCGTGGATGATCCCGCGATCGCCACGGAAGATTGAGACCAGTCGATGTCCGACGATCTCGCGCACCACTCCGTCCTGCCGCTCGACTTCCTTTTCCTGCACGCGCATCGCCCGTTCGACTGCGGCGATGACGCTGGCGGCGTCGCCGTCGCCGACCGTCGCGGGCAATCCGCGCAAATCGGTCACCAGCACCGTGCCTTCATCGAGTTTCGCCGCTTCCGATGCGCGCGGCGCGGGCTCGTCGTTCGTCCGTTCGGCCATCTGCGCGTAGAGCTCTTCGAGTTCTGCTTTGTCGCGCAGCGAGTTGATCATCTTGCCGAACGAGCGGCCGAGGATGCCGACTTCGTCATTGCGGTGCAGATCGGGGTCGACGCTGTAGTCGCCGGCGGTGACCGCCTGCGCGATTCCGGCGAGTTGTTCGATCGGCCGCGTGACGCGCTTCGCGATCAGCCACGAGAGAAGAAATGCGAGCAGGAGCGCAAGGCCGCCGCCGAGGAGGAGCGTGTTCTCGATCTGCTGGAACGGCATCAGCTCGCGATCGAGCGAGCGGAGAAAGACGGCGGTGCCGACGACCTCGCGGCCGGAGAGCAGCGGCTCACCGGTGAGGATGTAGCGGCTGCGATCGACGGTGGCGGTTTGCGTCGAGCCCGCGGCTGCGGCTTTCGGCATGACGCTCGGAGCATTCGAGGAACGGATCGGATTCGCGTTCTGCTTCGGCGTGAACATCACGCCCGCGGCGGTCGACTCGGCGATGCTGTTCGCAAACTTTTCGTCGATCGCGAAGGCATTGACGAGGTAGCCGAGACGGACGTTGCGCGCGCCGGCACCAACGGGGGCGACGGCGGCGTGATAGAGCTTCCCCTGCAGCGCGAGCACGCCGGTGGTCGAAGCGATCGATGCGTCGTCGACGATGTGGCGCACGAGCGGCGTCGCCTCGTAGAGATCTTCTTTCGTCGACGTCGTGACCATTGGCTGGTCGGTGCGCGCGACGAGGATGCCCTGGTCGTCGAGCAGCATCAGCACGTCGCTGCCGAGTTGCTCGCGGCGCTGCAGAAGGTTGTCGTTGATGCTGGCGAGATCGATCGCGGGCGGCGGGGGTGCGGGTGCGCCGGGCGTTTGGGTCGTTGCCGGCTGTTCCGCCGGCGGGTGGAGCGAGTCCTGGATGTAGCCGGAGAAGCTCGGGTCGTTGCCGAGGATTTCGGTGGGGAGCGCGAGGCTGGCGAGGCGCTGGCGTTCGAGATCGCGAAAGAGGCGCGCGGCGCCGCGGATCGACCGGGTGACGGTCTCGTTCGCGATCGTGTTGGCGCGCTGGATGGTGATGCCGACCGCGATGCCGACCACGAGGAGAATGAGCAGCGCCGTAAGGCCGAAGAGTTTGAGGACGAGCGGAAAGCGCGCTCGCTCGACCGCGTACTCCTTCTTCGGCAGCTCAGGTTCGGAGAGGGTCGCGCGGTCGAGCGTTTGCGTCGTCACTTAGTAGTCCTTCGGCGGGCGGTAGGTCTGTCCGAATTTGTTCGTGTGCTGCGTCGCGCGGAAGTTGCGGCCGTCGATGGTGAGCTGCGTCGCTCCTGCAATCGAGCCATTCGCTTTGACTTCGATGTCGGAGGAGGCGCTGCCGCCCTGTTCGTTCCAGGCGGTGAGTCGGTACTTGCCGGCGGGAACGTCGAACGAGTAGTCGCCGTTCGCGCTCGCGAAGCCGTAGTACGGCGTCTCCATCACGTGCACGACCGCAGACATGTTCGGGTGGACGTTGCAGTAGACGTTCACGACGCCCGGCGTCTCGAACCTGCGCGCTTTTCCGGGACCTTTGCGGTAGAGGCCGAGATCGAAGGTGTTGCCGGTGGTGAGGGAGAAGAGGTTGTGGGCGATGGGGTCGTCGTTGGGAAAGGCGATGGTCGAGCCTGCGGGGACGGCGAGCACGTGCGGGAGGAAGGTCTTGCTGCGGGTGGTCATCGAGAACGAGGCAGGAGCGCCTTTTGCGGTCTTGCCGGCGGGCTCGAGCCACACGAGCGTTTCATTGATGACCGGGCTCTGGCCGCGTTTGGTCAGGAAGTTGACTTTCCCGCTGACGACTGCAGCGTCGAGTCCGCTCGCGAGGAGAAATCCGGCACCTGCGAGGAGGAGAGCGCGTTTCATATTGTGGTCTCCGGGGGGGCAAAATAGTAGCACAGAACTCTGTGCGTCGGCATGGCGATTGAAGCAGGAATATCGTGCGAATTTTTGATTGCGATTAGCTGCAGAAAACGTATCATATTCGCCATGCAGTCACAGTTCAGGGGCGGGCAACGCGAGTGCAATAAACTCCGTCGTACGCTGTTAGACTAGGTACACGATTCACCAATGCGGCAACAGGCCGCATGATCTTTTCAAAAGTTCTCGAGTTCCCGCTCCTCCCCTCCACCACGGGGTGTGTGGGCGGTCGATCCGGTCCGCAACACCGGCGAGGTGGGTCACGGTACGTAACGTGACGCTCGTTGCGGGTCCGCCGGAAATTCATGGGGAGGAGGTAACGAATTTCACATGGATTGTTCTCATAAACCTGAGGGGGTTACGCGTAGGTAACTACGAGTAACGCTCCACCCCGGAAGGGCGCCCGTCAAACGGCGCCCTTTTTGTTTTTGTGGCCTGGTTGTCGGTTGCTGGTTGTCGGTTGTCGGTCACGGACAACCGAGAACCGACAACCGACAACCGACAACAAACCTTCACTCACCGCGGCTAAGGCGCCATCTGCCGCCACTTGGTCGGCATCCAGACATACCCGCGATTCAGCCCGGTGATCGACGCGATCCGCAGTTCGCCCTCTTCCGGTGCAACGACCTCGAACTTGCCCACCATCTGCACGAGGTCGGCAAAATTCAGCCGCGCCTCGTCCGTCACCCAGGCGACGAAAAAGTAGACGCCGGGCAGCAGGTTCGGAGTGTCGATGGTGACTTCGACCGAGCCCGCCCCCTGCGGCAGATCGACCAGCATCCCGCCGTCGCGCATGGTCGTGACGAAGACGCGCGTGCTCCGCTCGTCGACCACGCCGATGCCGAAATCGGAGCCCGCCAGCGCCTCGAAGGCTTCGTAGTGCAACCGGACGCGGAACGACTGGCGGAACTCGACCACGTCGAGAATCGTGTCGTCCTCCGCCGCCAGCAGGTCGATGCCCGTCAGTTTCGCGCGTCCCGTTCCCTCGCGATCGGGCAGATCGCGCAGATCGACCGTCGTCCCCGTCGACGCGCGGCGCGAGAGGTAATGCGTGATTACCTCGCGCGCCGGCCCGATTTTCACGATCTGCCCGCCGCTCAGGAGAATGGCGCGGCTGCAGAGATCTTCGATCGAGCCGAGGTTGTGACTGACGAACACGACCGTGCGGCCGCTGCGCGAGACCTCGCTCATCCGGCCGAGGCAGCGGCGCTGGAAGTTGATGTCGCCGACGGAGAGGACTTCATCGACGAGGAGAATCTCCGGCGTGAGATGCGCCGCGACCGCGAACGCGAGTCGCACGTACATGCCGCTCGAATAGCGCTTCACCGGCGTATCGAGAAACATCTCCACCTCGGCGAACTCGACGATCGCATCGAAGCTCGCACGGATCTCCGCACGCGACATGCCGAGGATTGCGCCGTTGAGAAAGATGTTCTCGCGGCCGGTCAGCTCGGGATGAAACCCGGTTCCCACCTCGAGCAGCGATCCGACGCGGCCGCGCAGCACCGCCTGTCCGGAGGTCGGCTCGGTGATGCGGGTCAGGATCTTGAGCAGCGTGGACTTGCCGGCGCCGTTGTGGCCGATGAGGCCGACCGCCTCCCCTTCCGCAATCTCGAGGCTCACGTCGCGCAGAGCCCAGATCTCGCGCTGTTCCGTTTCCTCGCCGCCGCGTGAGAAAAGCGCATTGATGCGATCGCGCAGCGTCGCATAGCCGCGATAGCGCGATCCGATGCGGAAGCGCTTCGACACCTGTTCGACTGTGATGCTCGGCGTGGTCATCAGAGCAGATCCGCGAAACGGCGTTCGGTGCGGCGGAAGTAGTACGCGCCGCTCACCATCAGGAAGAGCGTCGCGGCGATGGACCAGAGCAGAGGCTGCGGATCGAACGGCGTGCCGAAGAGCGACCAGCGGAACGCCTCGACGATCCCCGTCATCGGATTGACGACCGCCAGCCAGCGAAAGCGCCCCGGAACGGCTTCCAGCGGATAGACCACCGGCGTCACGTACATCGCCAGCTGCAGCACCCACGGGATGATGACCCGGATGTCGCGATACTCGACGTTGAGCGCTGCCGACCAGAGGCCGATGCCGGTCGCGAACAATCCCGCGAGCAACACGAACAGAGGCGCAAGGAGGACCGCCGCACCGGGATAGACGCCGTACCAGAGCATCAGCGGCACGAGCAGCAGCGCGGAGACGACGAGATCGAAGGCGTCCGTCAGCACGAACGACAGCGGGATCAGAAGCCGCGGAAAGTACACCTTCGAAATGAGATACGAGGCGCCGATGAGGCTGTTCGCGCCATGGTTGATGGCCGCGGAGACGAAGTTCCACAACAGGAGGCCGGCCATCACGAACAGCGGATACGGAACATGGCTCCCCGTTCCGAGCTTCGCCACCCGATGAAAAAGGATCGTGAAGATGAGCATCGTCACGAGCGGCTGGCCCATGACCCAGAGGGCGCCGAGGAGGGTCTGGCGATAGCGGACTTTGATGTCGCGCCAGACGAAGACGTACAGAAGATCGCGATACGACCAGAGCTCGCCGAGGTCGATCGAGCGCCACCCGCGCGTCGGGCGGATCACCAGCACGCGGGCATCGCTCGCCATCAATCCATCCTCGGCACCGCTGCGCGGCCATCCACCAGCGGGATCTCCGGCAGCTCCGGAGCAACGATCGCGCGCAGCCGTTCGCGGAGCGCGTCGACCGACGCAAAGTCGGTGTGCAGCAACTGATGAATCGCCTCGACGTCGGCCGCGCGGAGACGCGGTTTCTTGTCGAGACAGGCGTTCGTCTTACAGCGATTCGTGCAGTACTTGCGCGACTTCCTCGTCTTCGGAAACGGCGTACCGCAATACGAGCAGGTTCCCATGCACCCCTCCACACGCCCGGAAATCCGTTGATCAACGCTACTGCCGTGCGACGCGAAAAAGCGCGTGGGCGACAGCCGCCCCGCGGAACCGCACTGCAAAAACGTTGATGAACGCACTGTAGCGAAGGTTGTGCAGACGGTCAACAGGTTGACCATCTCGGAAAGCGCTGGTGCCCCGGGCCGGACTCGAACCGGCACGCCGCTCTCGCGGCAGCGGATTTTAAGTCCGCAGCGTCTGCCATTTCGCCACCGGGGCTTGCGCTCGCGGATCATAACCGCGTCTCGATCGGATATGATTCGCGCCTCAATTTCACTCCCTCCGGAGGCATCATCCATGACCACGACAGTCGAGCTCAATCCGGGCGCACCGCTCACGGTGCTGTCTGAAGAAGAACAGATGTTTCAGCAGAGCGTGCGCGATTTCGCCATCGAGCGCATCCGCCCGCTCGTCCATCAGATGGACCATGACGCGGCGATGTCGAAAGACCTGATCCAGAGCTTCTTCGAGCTCGGCATCATGGGCATCGAGATCCCCGAGCAGTACGGCGGCGCCGGCTCGACGTTTTTCAACGCGGTGCTCGTGGTCGAGGAGCTCTCGCACGTCGACGCCTCCTGCGGCGTGCTGGTCGACGTGCAGAACACGCTCGTCAACAATGCGATCGTCCGCTGGGGCAACGAGGATCAGAAATCGAAATACCTCAAGCTCCTCGCCGCTGACACGGTCGGCGCGTACGCGCTGTCCGAGGGTGGATCGGGGTCGGACGCATTCGCGCTGGCGACGAAGGCGGAAGACAAAGGCGATCACTTCGTCCTCAATGGCCGCAAACTCTGGATCACGAACGCCGCCGAGGCGGGCGTGTTCATCGTGTTCGCGAACGCCAACCCGGACGCGGGCTACAAAGGCATCACGGCGTTCCTCATCGAGCGCGACTTCCCCGGCTTCCAGGTCGGCAAGAAGGAAGACAAGACGGGCATCCGCGCCTCGTCGACCTGCGAGCTGATCCTCGAAGACTGCCGCGTCCCCCGCGAGAACGTCCTGGGCGAGCTCGGCAAGGGCTACAAGATCGCCATCGAAACACTGAACGAAGGCCGCATCGGCATCGGCGCGCAGATGCTCGGCGTCGCGCGCGGCGCTCTCGAACATGCGATCGCCTACACGAAAGAACGCAAGCAGTTCGGCCAGCGCATCGCCGACTTTCAGGGCGTGCAGTTCCAGATCGCCCAGGCCGCGACCGAGCTCGAAGCCGCGCGCCTCATGGTCTACAACGCCGCGCGCCTCAAAGACGCGGGCAAGCCGTTCCTGCGCGAGGCGGCGATGGCAAAACTCTTCTCCTCGCAGGTGGCCGAGAAGGTGACGTCGCTGTCCGTGCAGCTCTACGGCGGCAACGGCTACACGAAGGAGTACCCGGTGGAGAAGTTCTGGCGCGACTCGAAGGTCGGCCAGATCTACGAGGGTACGAGCAACATGCAGCTGGCGACGATCGCGAAAACGATTTTGACGGACAGGCTGTAAGGTTTGGAGTGCGGCGACGCAAGTC
>JALYOB010000480.1 GCA_030857085.1 Acidobacteriota bacterium
CCCCCCCCCCCCCCCCCCCGCCGGAGGCCCCCGGTCGTCTCTAGATCGCCACGAAGTCGAACGCGCCCGTCGACGGATCGATGCGCATTGCCTCGCCCGACTCGTACCAGGGCGGCAGCACCGTCACGGTGGCGCGGCCGGCGGGCATCACCAGCTTGTGATGAAAGTGGCCGAACACCACGTGCGTGAACCCGTCGCGTGCGCGATTGCGGCCGTAGGTTTCCATCAGCTCCACCGGTAAGCGCGACTTGTGCTTGAAGTTGGACTTCGACAGACGCTTTTCCACGCTGTCGACGAAATTGCGCGCGATGCCCTTCGGGATCAGATTCACGCCCAGCTTCGAGACCGGATTCTTCGAGGCGCGGCGCCAGAAACGGTACTTCCAGTCGCGATCATTGATCATGTCGCCGTGCACGATGAGATAGCGATTCGTGCCCGCGGCGACGGTGTATTCGAGGCCCACGCTCGTCACTGCATCTTCCACGAACGAACCTTCGAGAAAAAAGTCGCGGTTCCCTTCGACGTAGTGAATCGGCACGCCGCTGTCGCGCAGCGCGCGAAACTTCGCCATCACTTTCTGCACCGAGTCGGTCGTGAACTTCGGGTGCGCGATCAGGTAGTGAAAGAGATCGCCGTTGAGATACAGCGCGCGCGGTTTCAGCGCGGCGAGGCGATCGAGCCAGGCATTCACGGGGCCTTCGCTCCCATCGGCGAGGCCGATGTGCGAGTCGCCGATGACGTAGATCTGTCCGTGGTCGGTCAAGGTTTCGCTTCTCCCAGGACGCGTTCGAACGTCGCGTACTCCTCTTCGCCGAAGAGGCAGAACACCGCACGCTGCAGGGAACGTGCGCGCGACTGGTGCTGCTGCGTCGCGGCGAGCATCACCCGCGCGCAGCGTTCGCTCTCGAAGCCGAACGGCCCGGTCGCAATCGCCGGCAAGCCCACCGTCGCCACCGCCAGCTCCTCGGCACGCTCGAGCGCCGCCAGCGTCGCACTGCGCAGCTTCGCATCCGCATCATCTTCGCGCGCATCCGGCACCGGCACATGAATCACGAACCGCGCGAGCAGATTGCCTCCCGTGACGACGACCGCGCGTCCATCCGCGCCATGCGCCTGCGGATCCGTCGGCGCCACGATCGCATCGACCTTGAGGGAGTTGATGTCGGCACGGAGAAGGTGAATATTCATGTGACGAGTTGCGTGTGGTGCGTTGCGGGGGCGGCATTGCCCGGGCGCACGTTGCGAATGTGGAGCGCAGCATCGCCCAGGCGACGCCGCCCTGGCAACTCGCTACTCGCCACGCGCCACTTCATAACGCGCTCTTCATCCCCGCCCGCGGATTCTCCCGATATGCACCTTCGATCGCTTCCACTGCTTCGGCGGGGGCGTCGGGCGGGATGATGATCATGATCTTCACGTACTGATCGCCGGCGCCGGTTTTCTTCTTCACCCCTTTGCCGGTGAGGCGCATCGTGCGGCCGGCTTGTGTGCCGGCGGGGATGCGGATGCGCGATGCGCCGTGGATGGTGGGCACCTCCACTTCTGCGCCGCGAATCGCTTCGCCGACGGTGATCGGCAGGTCGATGTGAATGTCGTCGCCTTTGCGTTCGAACAGCGGATGCGGACGCACGCGCACGGTCAGCTGAAGGGGCTGATTCCCCCGCCGCACCCGCATCTTCTGCCCATCCCCGATCCCCTCGGGGATCTTCACTTTCACCGTCTCGCCCCCGACGTTGAGCGAGATCGTTGCGCCGAGGATTGCGTCGCGGAAATCGATCGCCACTTCGGCCTGCAGTTCCTGCGGCTCCGCTTCGAATCCGCCTCCGCCGCCACCTCCGCCGAACAGGTCGCCGAAGATGTCGGTGAAGTCCATCGTCTGCGTGTTGCCGCGCCGCGAGGTCGTGCGCCGCGAGCGTCCGCCGCCGCCACCGCCCATGAACTGCGAGAAATCGAATCCCGCGAATGGGTTCGCTCCGCCCGGCCCGAATGCCTCTCTTCCGAGTCTGTCGTACTGCGAGCGCTTCTCGGGATCCGACAGCACCGCATACGCCTCGGAAATCTCTTTGAAGCGGTTCTCCGCTTCCTTGTTGCCCTTGTTCTTATCCGGGTGGAACTTCTTCGCGAGATCGCGGTACGCCTTCTTGATCTCGTTCTCGGCCGCTGTCTTTTTTACGCCGAGGATTTCGTAGTAGTCCTTTTCGGCCATAGGCGAGCGAAGTATAGGACGGGCGCGCGTGCATCTTGCGCCGCTCCTTGATCTTGGAAAGAATCTCGCAGGGTCATCGGAGATACATGTACGGAACTCTCGCGCGACGGAACGTCCTGACCATGATCCTTGCCGGCGGGCAGGGCGAGCGCCTCTTCCCTCTGACGAAGGACCGCGCGAAGCCGGCCGTGCCGTTCGGCGGGCGTTATCGCATCGTCGACTTCGTCATCAACAACTTCATCAACTCCGGCTTCTTCAAGATCAAAGTGCTCACGCAGTTCAAATCGAATTCTCTGATCGAGCACATCACGCGCACGTGGCGCCTGGTGCCGGAGATTGGTCAATATGTTGACATCGTGCCGGCGCAGATGCGCCGCGGACCGTTCTGGTTTCGCGGCACGGCAGACGCGGTGTTCCAGAACCTCGAGCTGATCTTCGACGAGAAGCCGGAATACGTCTGCGTCTTCGGCGGCGATCACATCTACAAGATGGATGTGAACCAGATGCTGCAGGACCACATCAACAACGATGCGGACCTGACCATCGCCACGATTCCGGTGCCGGTGAGCGAAGCACATCACTTCGGCGTGGTCGAAGTCGACGACGACTGGCGCGTGACGGGGTTCGTGGAAAAGCCGAAGCAGGGAGCGAAGACGATTCCCGATCGTCCGGACATGATCCTCGCCTCGATGGGCAACTACATCTTCAAGGCGAACCTGCTCATCGACGTGCTGCAGCGCAATGCATTGCGCAACTCGGGCGTCGACTTCGGCAAGGAAATCATCCCGGAGATGTATCCGCGCACGAAGGTCATGGCGTACGACTTTGCGACGAATTACATTCCCGGCGAAGACGCGATCAATCAGGGCTACTGGCGCGACGTCGGTACGGTCGACTCGTACTTTGCGGCAGCGCTCGATCTCGTTGCGGTCACGCCGCTGTTCAACCTCTACAACCCGATGTGGCCGATGATCTCGGCGCCGATGCATCTGCCGCCGGCAAAGTTCGTCTTCGCGGATTCGAAGTCGCAGCGCATCGGCATCGCGACCGACTCGCTCGTCTCCGACGGCACGATCATCTCCGGCGGCACGATCAATCGCTGCGTGCTCCATCCCCGCGTGCGCATTCACTCGTACGCGGACGTCGATGAGTCGATTCTGATGGACGGCGTGGAGATCGGCCGCCACTGCAAGATCCGCCGGACCATCGTCGACAAGGGTGTGAAGATTCCGGCGGGAACTGTGATCGGTTACGACATGGAAGAAGATCGCCAGCGTTTCACGGTGACCGACACCGGAATCGTGGTGGTGCCGAAAGGCGCCGTGATCGAAGAGCGGGTGATGGCGTGAGCGGAAAACCGCGGGTGGATGGACGCGCTCCCGACGAGCTGCGTCCGGTGAGAATCACGCCGCACTTCGTGAAGCATGCGGAAGGTTCGGTGCTGATCGAAGTGGGTGACACGCGCGTGATCTGCACGGCGTCGCTGCAGGAGAAAGTGCCCCCGTTTCTCTATCGCACCGGCCGCGGCTGGGTGACTGCCGAGTACGGGATGCTGCCGCGCGCAACGACCGATCGTGTCGAGCGCGAAGCGGCGAAGGGCAAGCAGAGCGGACGCACGCAGGAGATTCAGCGCCTGATCGGACGCTCGCTTCGCGCCGCGGTGAACATGGAGCTGATGGGCGAGCGCACCGTGTGGCTCGACTGCGACGTGATTCAGGCGGACGGCGGCACGCGCACCGCGTCGATCACCGGTGCCTACGTCGCGCTCGTGACCGCCCTCGGGCGCCTCTACGTCGACGGCAACATGC
>JALYOB010000481.1:0-621 GCA_030857085.1 Acidobacteriota bacterium
GAGCTCCTCGGAGTTCCTCGGAGTTCCTCGGAGTACCTCGGAGTACCTCGGAGTACCTCGGAGTACCTCGGAAGTACCTCGGAGTACCTCGGAGTACCTCGGAGTAGCTCGGCGCTCGCGGGCCCCGAGGAACTCCGAGGAACCCGAGGAACTCCGAGGAACTCGGAGGTACCGAGGTACTCCGAGGAACTCCGAGGTACCGAGGTACTCCGAGGTACCGAGGAACTCCGAGGTACCGAGGCACTCCGAGGTACTCCGACGAACTACCGAATCACGCGTGCTCCATACACGCCCGGTACAAGTCCTTCCATCCCTCCCGTTCTTTGGCGACGGTCTTCAGATACTCGAGCCAGACCACGCGATCCTGCACGGGGTCTTTGATGACTGCGCCGGTGATGCCGGCGGCGAGATCGGCCGCGCGGAGGACGCCGTCGCCGTAGAACGCGGCCATTGCCAGGCCGCTGTTGATGACCGAGATCGCCTCGGCTGTGGACAGCGATCCGCTCGGCATTTTGATCTTCGATTTGCCGTCCTCGGTCAGGCCGTTGCGCAGTTCGCGGAAGATCGTCACCACGCGGCGGATCTCCTCGACGGCTGGTTTTTCGGCGGGGAGCTCCAGCG
>JALYOB010000481.1:631-4014 GCA_030857085.1 Acidobacteriota bacterium
CGCCCGAGCTCCGCGACACGCAGCGTGACGATCTCCACTTCTTCATCGATCTTGTCCGGCACCGGCAGCACGACGATGTTGAAGCGGCGCATCAGCGCGCTCGAAAGTTCGTTCACTCCTTTGTCGCGATTGTTCGCGGTGGCGATGACGTTGAAGCCTTTGCGCGCCTGCACGTGAAGATTGAGCTCGTGCACGGGAAGCGTTTTCTCGGAGAGGATGGTGATGAGCGTGTCCTGCACCTCGCTCGGCATGCGCGTCAGCTCTTCGACTCGCGCGAGCCGTCCGCTGCTCATCGCGCGCATCATCGGACTCGGCACCATGGCATCGAGCGACGGACCGTCCGCGAGCAGCTTCGCGTAATTCCAGCCGTAGCGCAGCGCCGCCTCATCCGTTCCGGCAGTGCCTTGCACGAGCAGCGTCGAGTCGCCGGAAATCGCGGCCGCGAGATGTTCGCTGAGCCAGCTCTTCGCCGTGCCGGGAAGACCGTAGAGCAGCAGCGCGCGGTCGGTGGCGAGCGTCGCGACCGCGATCTCCACGAGGCGCGTGTTGCCGATGTATTTCGGCGCGATCGTCACGCCGCTCTTCGTCGTGCCGCCGGCGATGTACGTGCGCACGCTCCACGGCGACATGCGCCAGCTCGGCGGACGCGGACGTTCGTCTTCGGCCGCAAGCGCGTCCAGCTCTTTGGCGTACTGCTCCTCGGCCGTCCTGCGCAGCACGGTCTCCACGGTCATGCTTTCGTCTCCTCGGCAACTGTTCTTCGAATGCGGATGATGTGATGGAACCTGCGGAGCCGCCGCTCCCACTCGTGGCGGATATGCCATCCCTCGGCCGCGAAGGTCCATTCTTCGCTCGCCTCAGCGAACAGCTCCGGCGGGATCGCGCGCGCGGTGATGTGGAGCGTGCTCGAAAGCAGGAAAGCGTCGCTCCCATCGTCCGGCCGCGCCGCCGCTCGACGCAGTCGCTGCAGCCAGTCATGCGCAAATGCTCGCGGCCACGGGCGCGGAAGCAGCGGAAGGATGGATGCGAGGGGCCAGTCGTGGCGGCCTTCCGGCACCGCCGCGATGAGCCGCATCAACTCTTCGCTAGGCAGCGCGCGCGCGAGCTCGACGATCTCCTCGGGACGCGCGGCGACGGTGAGGAGCGCGTGCGCCCACGCCGCGTCGCGTTGCCGTGCGGCCGCGAGAATCCAGCCGCTCACGAGCGGCTCGTCCCAGTCACCTTTCGACGCGGCGTCGAGCAGTTGTTGCGGCGTGAGCTCGAAGCGGCTCCAGAACGACAGCGGCACCGCGCCGACGATCTGCGTCAGCGCGTACGCACGCGTGCCGGTGCCGTGCGGCGTGCGCGAGGGAATGATGTCGCGCGTTGCGACTGCGTCGAGCTCCGCCGGCGGATCGGCGGCGAGCACGCGCTGCACGAGGAACTTCCGCTCGATGCGCACCGCCGGCTCGAGCCGCGCCTGCATGCGTTGCACGAACGCGGAGGCGGGGAGCCGCGCGAGCAGATCGGCGGCCACCGCTTTCACTGCGGCGCTGCGATCGTCGAGCGCGCGTTCGAGCAATGACTCGTCGCTGAGCGACAACGTGGGAAGCAGCGCCATGAGCATCGCCGCGCGCGTATCTGCCTTCTCTTTCGGCAGCCGTGCCGCAAGCTGTTCGCGCGCCGCTGCGGGATCGCTGACGCGCATCGCGCGCAATGCATCGAGTTGCTGCTGTTCGTTGCCTTCTTCCCATTGCGTTGCGGCATCGCTCGCGGCGGTGGTCTCGAACGCCCAGGACCATGCCGAGTTGCGCTGCGCGAGCCAGCGTCCGCGTTCGCCGAGGATCGGCGCGAGTGCGATGCGCAACTGCTTGTCGCGCGTGCCGAGGATGTTCGGCAGGAGCGCGTGCGGGAGATGCACATGAGCTTCGCGTAACGACTCGGCCATGACGTGAAGCAGCTCGGCGTCGTTCTCTGCGATCGTTTCGGTCAGCACGTCCGTCAGCGCCGCGGAAGGCCGGCGCAGTGTTTCCGCAGGTGCGGCATCGATCGCATCGTTGCGCCGCTGCGGACGCAATCCTGCGCGCACGTACAGGTCGCGCGCACCAGCGCGAAGCAGAAAGGAATCGTCTTGGCCGAACAACGCATCGACTGCCGTGCCGGTCGCGCGCGCAGCGTTCGCATCGCGCGCAGTCCCGATCAGCGCCGCGCGTACGAACGTGTCCGTCACGCGACCTCCGTCAGGCGATGAAAAACGCCGTCGATGACGCAGGCGAGCGGAGTGAGCGCGAAGCCGTCCCACTCGGCGGTGAGTCCGCACGCATGCCCGCCGGACAGCGCGAGCAGCTTCCAGTGATCGTGTCCTGCGAGCGGCAACACGTCGCCGTTGCGATCGCGCACCGACCAGTTGCCGCGCGCGTCGAGCTCCGGGACGACGGCATCGATTGCGTACGCGCTCCGCCACAGCCACGGCTGTGCCGCGAGTGCAGTTGCTGCCGCGTCGAGCATCGATGCGATCGTCGCGTGCGCGTGCAATTCGTTCGTGCTGCGCTGCGAGCGCCGCTCGGCGATGAGCGCGCGCTGCGGAAACGCGCTGGGCCAGAAGACGAGCTCCGCGCCGACGACCGTGCCGGTCATCAACACCTGCGGGAAACCCGCTGGTCCGGCAGCGAACTGCAGCACGAGTGCGGTGCGTCCGCTGTTCGTGCCCGCGAGCCACGAGCGTTGCGTGCGCACGCGATCGCCCTCTTCGGTCACGGAGCCGAGCACGATCCATTCGTCCGCAACGCGTTCGCCGCGCGCGTGCACTTCTTCTTCAGTGAGCGTCCAGCCGATCGCCGTGCGCACGTCGGCCTGCAACTTCGTTTCGAGCTGATCGACTCGGCGGTAGGCGTGAATGAGCAGTGCGATGCGTCCGAGCGCGCCGAGGAGCCGCTCGGTCCAGTCGCCGGTGGCGCCGGCGAGGTGGGCGAGGGTGCGCATCCTCGTCGCAAGCGCGGGCGCCTGCGCGTCGACGAGCCTCGACGCCTGCTGCTCCCATGGCGCGGTGCCGCGTGACTCGAGCTCGGCGAGGCCATTCCGCACCGCGTCGTTCATCCACAACTCGAGCGCGCTGAGTCCTTCGAGCACGCGCTCATGGCGCTGCGCCGCGCGCTTCGCCTGCGCCTGCGGGTCGGGCGCTTTCTCTTCCTTCGGTGCTGCCTTCGGCTTGTCGCGCTTGTCGATCCAGCTCGAAACCCACTCCGGCCGGGCCGCCGCGGGCACGTTCGCCGGCGACTGCACGCCGAGAACGAGCAGCCCGACGGCGTGCTTGCACGGAAACTTGCGGCTCGGACAACTGCACTTCGACGCCAGATCGGTGAGCGCCACGCGCACCTGATACAGCGCGCTGCCCTGACACTCGC
>JALYOB010000482.1 GCA_030857085.1 Acidobacteriota bacterium
GTCATTGAACCGCCCGCCGGTGTGGAACAACAGAACGATCAGCACCAGGACGCCGAGGTAGATGTGCGATTGCAGCCACTGCTCGAGCGTGCCGAACCTGGAGCGGTACCAGCGCTTGCGAATCCCGAAAAACGCGAGCAGCAGAATGAGCGCCGACCCGGCAATGCCGTAGCCGAGCCCCCACGCCGACCCCCCATGCGGAAACTCACGGCGGGAGTAGTAGACATAGCTCGCGCTGGTCGCGATCAGAAGCACGACAAAAATCCGGCGCCAGGCGGGGCCACTGCGTGGGACTGACATGGCCTTTGTGGAAGGAATTGAAAATTGAAAATTGAAAATTGAAAAAAGAAGGTGGCGTTGGGCTCCAGGCGCTGGGCGTTTGGGGTGAGCTGCCAATCGGGCGAGGCACCCCAAACGCCTAAAGCCCAACGCCCAACGCCACGTCTTTTTCAATTTTCAATTTTCAATTTTCAATTTCATCCCTCACCTTTCTCCTCTCGAAATCACCAGTTCTTCCAGCGTTTCGCGGTATTCGTCGGGGGTCAGGCGGATGGCGGCGCCGGTGGGGCAGCCGCGGACGCAGGCGGGGCCGCCGCTGATGCCGCGGCACAGGTCGCATTTCACGGCCACGGTCTGTTCGGCCTCGCTCTTTTTCTCCTTGGTGAAAAGCGCGGTGACCCAGGAGAAGAGCGTTTTCTTCGGCTCTTTGTGGACCATGAAGATATTGTCATAAGGGCAATTGCGTTCGCAGTTGCCGCAGCCGATGCAATTGCTCTTGATGTACACCTCGCCGCGCGGGTCGCGCGCAATCGCGTCGGGCGGGCAGTCGAGCATGCACAGCGGGTTTTCGCACTGCCAGCAGGAATTGGGCGCGAGGAGGTTGTAGAGCTTGATGCCGGTGAGGGAGATGCGCGCCTGTCCGTCGTCATGTACGCCTTCGCACGCAGCGACGCAATTGCCGCAGCGGATGCAGCGATGTTCGTCAATGAGCAGTGTCTGTGTGCCCATGACGACTTCTTCGCGAATGAGGTCTCCCAGGATGTTCCCCGATCCCGGCGTCGCCTCGGCAATCAGACCTGCAATGCGCCGCTCTTCGAGTTTGCGCAACGGCGCTTCGCGAAGGTCGGGATGGGCAGCGAGGAAGTTGTCGAAATCGCGCTTCGACAATTTGATGAGGTCGGACGGAAAAATCGTAGTGACGGTGGCGGTGCGATTGGCGTCGGAAAAGAGCGCCGCCTCGCCAAAGAAATTGCCGGCGACGAGGTACGACAGCACGACCTCTTTATCGCCCGATTTCTTGGAGATTTTCACCATTCCATTGCGAATGAGATAGAACGCGTCGGCGCTTTCGCCCTGACGAAAGACCACCGCGTCTTTCCCATACGACTCGACCGCCGCACGGTCCACCAGCTCGCCCAGCAAAGCCTCGGGCACACCGGGAAACAGATATCCGCCGAACGCGCGCAGCAGGAAGGCTTGGTCGACGAGCGCTTTCGCTTTGGGAGCGTTCGCGAGCAGTTTGAGAATCGCCTTGCGCGGAATCTCCACAATGCGCGTCGGACCGACCGCATTCGCGGTGGCCGTGCGGCGGCGGCCGGAGATGAGGCTCATTTCGCCGAAGAAATTGCCTGCGGTCAGTTCCGCAATCTGCACGGGCGTCTTCGCCTGCTCCGGAACGCGCGACAAAGAGACGCGTCCGCCGGCAATGACGAGGAAGTCGTTCGTATAGTCGTTCTGGCGAATGATCGTTTCGCCATTCGCATACTCGCGCACGCGCGTGGCCAGAAACGTTTCGCGCAACTGCTGTTCGTCGGCCGCGGCAAGGAGAGGCACGCGGCTGCGCAATGCGGCGATGCGCTCGCGGACGGAGCCTTCCCAATGAGGCAGCCGCTCTTTGAGCACCGCTTCGTCCGCGGGCTCCACTTCGCGGCCCATGAGGTGCTCGACGACTTCCCAACCCTGGTTCATGCCGAGCTTGATCAGATCGCGGCCGCTCGCGGCGCCGATGAGAAACAGGCCGGGGACACTCGATTCATAGACGGGGCTGAGGATCGGCCGCGCGTCCTGCCCTTCTCCGGTGAACCGGATGCCGACGCTCTCGAAGAATTTGCGGGGAGGATCGGCGCCGAGTTTGAGGAACACGAGCTCCGCCGGCACGCGGGTCACCGCGCCGCGGACGTTCAGATCGGCGTAGCCTTCGAAGACCTCTTTGACCGAGGCGTTGAAGTGAATGGTGAGACGTCCGGCGGCCTGACGGGAGAGCGCTTCGCGCGTGAGGATCTCGTTCGCACGCGTGATCTCGGGACCACGCACGATCAGGCCGACGCGATTTTCATCGGAGAGCGCGATTGCGATCTCGAGCGCGGAGTCGCCCGCGCCGACGACGAGGACGTCTTCGTCGATGTGTTCTTTCGGATCGACGAGGCGGTACTGCACGTGCGGGAGGTCTTCGCCGCGGCAGCCGAGTTTGCGCGGATTGCCCTGCGTGCCCATGGCGAGAACGACATTCTTTGCGTCGTACGTCGCGCCGGCGGAAGTCGTGAGGAGGAAGCGGCCGCCCTCGCGCTTCATCGATCTCACTTCCGCGTTGAAAGCGACGTTGAGCTTCTTTTCGTCGACGTAGCGCTGCCACGCGTCGAGGATCGATTCGCGCGAGCCTGCGCTGAACGGGAGATCGCCGCGCGACGGGATCATCACCGGCTCGGCCATGACGAACTTGCGCGCCTGATAGTTGTAGATGGTGTCCGAGAGATGAGCCGTGCGCTCGAGCAGCACGTAGGAGAGCCCGTTCGCGTGCGCATGCGCGGCCGTCGCGAGTCCGGCGGGGCCGGAGCCCACGATGGCGAGGTCGTAGTTCATTGGAGAGGGGGGATTTTAGCAGGGGGGAAAAAATGGCGTTGGGCGTGGGGCGTTTGGGGTGTTGCGCCTGGACGCCATCTGGCGTGAATCGAACGACCCCTCATCCGCCTTCGGCACCTTCTCCCCTCGACGAGGGGAGAAGGGGGATGGAGGCAGCAGCGCGTCGAAGGCGGATGATGGGGCGCCGCGGGCGCAACACCCCAAACGCCTACCGCCCAACGCCCAACGCCGCGCGACGAAGTCGCGCCCTCTACCAGAGTTCTTCGATCGACTCGTAGTGGCCGTTTTTGGCTTCGGGCACGTATTCGAAGCCGCGGCCGAGGGGGTCGTCGGCGCGGACGGTGGTGTAGTCGATGCCCAGCGCCGAGTAGATCGTGCAGGTCACATCCTCGGGGCGCACGTCGCGATTCGGGCGCCAGCCGTATTCGTCCACCTTGTCGCCGGCGGTGTTGGTCTTGCCGATCACGCGTCCGCCGCGGGTGCCGCCGCCGGCGAAGACGATCGAGTTGCGGAGGTGGTGATCGCGGCCGCCCTGATTGTTCAGCGCGCCGACCGTGCGGCCGAATTCGCTCACGAGCACGACCAGCGTGTCGTCGAGAATGTTCATCGCCGACAGATCCGTCAGCAGTGCGCCGAGGGCGCTGTCGAGTTGCGCGCTCTGCGCGTAGATCGATTGCCCGGCCGCACGATTGTAGATGTCGGAGTGATGATCCCAGCCGCCGAGGGTCGTCTGCACGAAGCGCGTGCCCTTGCCCGAGGCGACGAGATTGCGGGCGACGATCAGCGAGTCACCGAACGTCGTCGCGCCGTAGCGCGTGTGCTCGGCGGCATTGAACGAAAACAGGTCGTTGATGCCGGGCGCGTTCATGAGCGCCTTCGCCTGCAGGTAGAAGTCGTTCATGTCCATCGACGGCTTGCCGAGCGCGCCGGTCGTGCGTGCGCTGTCGAGACGCTGGAGCAGATCCCAGCGGCGCGCGAAACGATCGGAGCCTTCCGGATGCGAGAGCGTCGACAACCCGCTTTCGGCCGTCTGCACGCCGAACGGCGCGTACTTGGCGGAGAGATAACCGGAGGTCGGAATGCCGGCGGAGTTAAGAGCGATGAAGCCGGGCAACACGTCCGCGGTCGTACGCGAGGCCTGCGACT
>JALYOB010000090.1 GCA_030857085.1 Acidobacteriota bacterium
CTCGAATTCGCTCCTCTCGATTTCCTTGCCGCTGTCGACGCTGCTCGTGCGGCTGACGCGCGACGATCGCACTGCTGCAGGCGCCGTCGATGTTCGCATCGCATCCGCCTCCGGCGACGCCGTCGCGTGGGGACGCACCGACGCCACCGGCAGCCTCACAGTCCCCTACATCGCACCAGGGTCGTACCGCGTGATCGCGAGCGGACGCGAAATAGGCGTGGTCTCTGTCGCCTTGGATCGCGCCGCGACTTTCATCGCCGCGCTTCCTTAGGTACAACGGGCGCGTGATGATGCGCGTGCGGCGGCCGAGACTCCCGTTCGAACGGAAAATCGTCCTCATTGCGCTCGTCGCGGTGCTGCCGCTCGCGATCGCTGCCGTGCTGCTCACCGCTTCCACGACGCAGCCGCAGTGGGTGGTCTGGACGATCGGCGCGTTGACGATTCTCGCGCTGCTCACCGCCACCGCGTTGCTGCACGAGGCGCTCGTGCATCCGCTGCGCACGATCGCCAATCTCGTCGGCGCGCTGCGTGAGGAAGACTACGCATTGCGCGGGCGCACGGTGTCGTCGGCGGACACGCTGGGAGAAGTGGTCCTGGAGCTGAACGCACTCGCCGATGCATTGCGCGAGCGGAAGCTGGCGACGCTCGAGGCGGCGGCGCTCGTGCGCATCGTGCTCGATGAGATCGACGCGGCGGTGTTCACGTTCGACGCAGACACGCGCCTCGAGCTCGTCAATCGCGCGGGCGAGCGCCTCCTCGGCGCGCCAGCCGAACGGCTCATCGGCCGCACCGCCGACGAGCTGGGCGTGCGCGAGTTGTTCGAGCTCACGACCCCCGCCACCGTCGAACGCGCGCTCGGCGGCGTGCTCGCGCGATGGAGCGTGCGTCCCTCGGAGGTGCGCCGCGGCGGACGCTCGCATCGGATGCTCGTCGTGGCCGACATCACCCGTTCGCTGCGCGAGGAGGAAGTGCGCGCGTGGCAGCGCATCGTGCAGGTGCTCGGCCATGAGCTCAACAACTCCCTCGGGCCGATTCGCTCGATCGCATCGACGATCGGCACGACGGTCACGCGCGAGCCGCTGCCGCCGCGCTGGCGTTCGGACGTGCAACGCGGCGCCGCGGTCATCGAGCGCCGCAGCGATGCGCTCACGCGCTTCATGCGCGATTACGCGAAGCTCGCGCGTCTGCCGGAGCCGCGCAAGCGTCCGGTCGAACTGCGCGCGCTGGTCGAGCGATGCGCTGCGATCGAGCGCCGTCTTCCGGTGCGCGTGCTCGCAGGAGGCGACGTGCAGCTCGATGCCGATCCCGATCAGCTCGAGCAGTTGCTGATCAATCTGCAGAACAACGCCGTCGATGCGGCGCTCGAAACGGGAGGCGGCGTGACGGTGACGTGGCAGCGCGTCGATGACGCGGTCGAGGTCTCAGTGCTCGATGAAGGAGCTGGTCTGCATGCGACCGCGAATCTCTTCGTTCCCTTCTTCACCACCAAGCCGGAAGGGAGCGGGATCGGGCTCGCGCTCAGCCGGCAGATCGCCGAAGCGCATGGCGGGAGTCTCATGCTCCGGAACCGAGGAGATCGGAGCGGATGTGAGGCGTTGCTGCGGCTGCCCGCGCGGTAGACAGCCGCGGCGATTACAATCGCGTCAAACGTGTTCGAATCCCACTTCGGCCTCGCGACCAAGCCCTTCGGGAAAACGCCCGACCCGAGCTTTCTCTATGAAAGCCGGCAGCATCGCGAGGCGCTGGCGCGGCTCGAATATGCGGTCGAGGAAAAAGAGCTCGCGCTGCTCGTCGGCGACATCGGCTCGGGCAAGACCACACTCTCGCGCGCACTGATGGATCGCGTCGGCGACTCGCGTCCGATCATCCTGATCATCAACCCGCGCCTCACCCCCACGCAGCTGCTGCGCAACGTCGCGCGCGGCCTCGGCATCGAGCCGCCGCGCTTCCGCCACGAGATGCTCGACGCGATTCACACGAAGCTGTACGAGCTGTACGAACAGAAACGGGAGCCGGTGCTGATCATCGACGAAGCGCAGCTGATTCCGTCGAAAGTCACGTTCGATGAGATTCGTCTGCTGACGAACTTTCAGCTCGACGATCAGAACCTGCTCAGCGTCGTGCTGGTCGGACAGCCGGAGCTCGAAGATCGTCTCGACCGCGCCGCGTATGCGCCGCTGCGGCAGCGCATCGGCATGCGCTACTCGCTCGGTCCGCTCTCGCTCGACGAGACGATCGAATACATCGAACATCGCATCCGCACCGCGGGCGGTGCGCGCAATCCGTTCAGCAGAGAGGCCATGGCAGAAATCCACGCATTGAGCGGCGGCGTGCCGCGCCTGATCAACACCCTCGCGACGACCGCGCTGCTCGACGCATTCGGCGAAGACGCCGAAGAAGTCGATCCCGCGCGCGTCACGTCGGCAGCACGCGAGCACCGCATGGAGGCCGCCGCGCATGGTTGATCTGGCGAAGATCCGGAAGAAGAAGGCGAAGGAGAAAGAGGAAAAGCGGGAGGCGCAGGCGCAATCGACGCAGCAAACGCAATCGGCGCCGGCAGAGGCTGAGCCGCGAGCCGAGCAGCCCCGAACGCCCAGCGCCGAGAGCCCGGCGGCTTTGCCGCCGGATAACAGAGCGGCGGCTTTGCCGCCGCACTCCAGAACGGCTGCGCCGCCGACAACCGACGACCGACAACCGACAACCGATCACGGACAACCGCCAACCGACACCGCGAAGCTCGAACGCTTCAAACAGGAAGCAGGCAGGCGGCGCGAGATTACGGAAGTCGAGACGCAGGAAGTCGAGGAGCAGACCAGCCAGCTCGAGCTCCTCACGTTCGTGATTGCCAACGAGCAGTACGCGGTCGACATCGAGCGCATCGTCGAAATCGTTACGCCGCGTCATGCCACGCGCATCCCCAATGCCGATGCGTCGGTGGTGGGGATCCTGTCGTTGCGCGGCACGATCGTCACGCTGCTCGACGTCCGGAGAAAACTGCGGCATCCGGTGGCGGGAGAGCCGACCGCCGACACGCGCATCATCGTCATCGACTACCACCACGAGATCGTCGGCTTCCTCGTCGACCGCGTGCTGCGCGTCGTAAAAACGGCTCCAACGGCCATCGAACCGCACCCGGTCGTGCATGCCGCGGAGCTCGACGACTCGATCCGTGGCGTCTTTCGCAGCAGCGGTGCGTTGACGATCCTGCTCGATCTCGACAAACTGCTGGACCACAGGGCGCTCGCGGCACCATCCGCGTGACCCAGCCCGCCGGAAAACCAGAATGGATCTGACCTGCAAGAAGTGCGGCTCGACCTTTCGCGCCGCGATCAGCCTGCCGTTGACCACAGCCGTGCGCGTCGCCTGTCCGCGATGCCAGTCGCAGATGGTGCTCAAACCGCGGACGCAGAGCGGCATGCATCCCGTCCCCGAGCCGGAAGCCGCACCCGAGCCGCCCGTGCGCATCCCGCGCCGCCGCATCGCCGCGATCGCCGACGACCCGCGCGAGTTCCGCGCGTTCCTCGGCGAGCAGCTCACGCGCCTCGGCTTCGAAGTGGTCTTCTTCGAGACCGGCGATCCGGTGCTCGACTTCGTCCGCCGCACGCGCGCCGAACTGGTGATCGTCAACGTCTACCTCAAAGGGAAGCTCGGCGTCGAAGTGACGGAGGAGATCAAGGCTGATGCGTCGCTCGACAACACGCGCGTCATCCTGATCGGCGCGCTGTTTCGCGCGAACCGCTTCCGCGCGAATCCCACCAACCTCTACGGCGCCGACGAATACATCGAAGAGCAGATTCCGGAGAAAGAGTTCCGCCAGATCATCCGCAAGCTCTTTCCGGAGATCGGCGAAACGGGCGAGCTGCCGATCGAGCCGCGCGATCACGACGAAGCGCGCCGCCTCGCACGCCTCATCCTCTCCGACATCATCATCTATCACGCGGCGAAGGTCGAAGAAGGCATTCGCAACAACACCTTCTTCGATGTGCTGAAAGCGGAGATCGAAGAAGGGCGCGCGTATTACGACTCGCGCGTTCCGCTGCGCGTGCGGCAGGACAGCGAGATTTACCGCGAGACGCTGCAGCAGTTCGTCGACATGAAACGCGAAGAGCTCGCGCGGCTGAGGACGGGGACGCAATGACCGCAGATCCGCAGATCATCGAGCAGGCGCGTTCGGCCGATCCGGATGCGCGGCAGAAGGCGGCGTCGCTGGTCGCGCAATCGACCGACGAGCGCAATCTGCCGCTCATGTTCGAGCTCCTCGGCGACAAGGACTGGCGCGTGCGCAAGACCGTCGTCGACGGTTTCGTGCGCGACGCGCGTCCGGACATCGTCGAGGGTCTCATCGACGCGCTCGCCGATCCGGAGAATGCGGGCAAACGCAACTCGGCGACCGAGGCGCTGATTCGGATCGGCGAGGCGGCGATCGAACCGATCGTGAACCGGCTGCGCCGCGAGAACGACATCGACGTGCGGTTGTCGCTCGTGAATCTCATCGGCGATCTGCGCAGCCCGGAAGGGTTCGCGATGCTGATCGAACTGCTCGATGCGGAGAATGACATCAACGTCGCCTCGTCGATCGTCTCGTCGCTCGGCAAATTTCGCGACGCGAGCGCGCTGCCGCATCTCATGCGCGCACTGCGCACGCGCGACGATCTCTGGCTCAAGTTCCACGTCGTCGAAGCATTGGGCGAGATCGGCGATCGCGCCGCATTGCCCGCGATCCTTCCGCTTTACGCCGAGAAATCGCTGCGGAAGCCGGTGCTCGAATCGGTGGGCAAGATTGCCGACGTCGGCACGGTGAACTTCCTCCTCAAGGTCATCGCGGAAGAAGAGAAGCTCAATCTCACCGCACTGCGCGCACTCGTGCGCATCGCCGAGTCGAGCAAGCCGCGCATCGTCGAAGAAGCGGAGCGGCAGCTGATCCAGGCGCGCTTCCGGGAGTCGTTCCCGCGCGAGAAAATCGAGCCGCTCGCCGAGCATCTGCAAACGACCCCCAAGCGCGAGGTGAAGTGTTTCATCCTCAAGTTCCTCGGCTGGTCGGGCGATGACCGTGCGCTCCCGATTCTCATCCATCACCTCGGCCATCCCGACACGGCGGAAGTGGCGGCGCAGTCGCTGATCGACTTCGGTACCGCAGGCACGCAGGCCGTGCTGGCCGCGCTGCAGAACGAAGAAGAAGATGAAGTGCTCGCGCTGCTTTTGCGCGTCGCGAACGTGGTCGGCGGCCGCGAGATCATCCCGAGCGTGCTGCAGTTTCTCGATCACGAGAATCCGATGATCCGCCGGCTGGCGATCGAAACGCTCGGCGAGATTCCCGATCCTGCCTCGATCGATTACCTGCTCGCGACGCTCGATGACGGCGACGTGGCGTGTCAGCAGGCCGCGGTGAATTCGATCTCCGCACTCGTCACCGCGTTCAAGGAAGTGCAGCCGGACGTGCTGACGAAGATCCGCCGTCTGCTGCAATCGCCGTCGATTCCGATTCGCCTCAACTCGCTCTCGGTCTACGTCAACATTCAGGGCGAGGGCTATCACGACGGATTGCTGCTCGCGTCGAAGGAAAGCGATCCGGTCATTCGTCAGAAAGCCGTTTCGCTGATGGGCAAATTCAGCGAAGAGCGCTTCGCCGATCAGCTCGTGCTCTCGCTCACCGACGAATCGACGGCAGTGCGGCTCGCGGCCATCAACGCGATCGTGCGGCATCGTCCGGAGACGGGGCTCGATCCGCTCATCAGCTCTCTCGATGATCAGGACATCTGGATCCGCACCGCGGCCGCGCAGGCCTTGGGCGAGTATCGCCATCCTGCCGCGATCGAGCCGCTGCTGCGTCATCTGATGCACGACCCGCCGCCCGTGCGCATCGCGGTCATCGAGGCGCTCGGCAAATCGGAAGACGCCCGTGTCAAGGACGTCCTCTTCAAATGCCTCGGCGAATCCGATCCTGAAATTCAACGCGCGGCGATGCTCGCGCTCGCGCGCATTCCGGGCGATGACGTGTTCGAGCGGCTCGTCGCGGCACTGCAGCACAGCGACTGGCGTCTGCGTGCCGCGGCCGCAGCCGCGTTAGGCGCGCGTGGCGATCGCAATGCATTGCCTGCCTTGCATCGCGCGCTCGATGACTCCGATACCTACGTGCAGCAATCGGCGATTCTCGCGCTCGACAAAGTCGCGGATCGCTCGTCGTTCCCGTTCCTGTTCAAAGCGCTGGAAAACAGCGCGATTCTCGATGATGTATCCGAGGTGCTGGTGAAGCATCGCGATGTGTATCGCGATCTGCTCGAAGAAACGTGGCGCACGGCTGACAGCAGAAGGGAAGTCGTGATCGCCGCGATTCTTCAGGCGATGAAACGCAGCGATTAATGTCGACCTTCAATTTCTCGTTGAACCACCATCTCGAGCTGCCGGACGACGTGTTCCGGCTGCTGCGGGAACAGATCTACAAACGATCGGGGATGTGGTTCAACGACTCGTCGAAGTACCTGCTGCAGAAGCGGCTCTCGCCGCGCGCGCGGGAACTGAACTTCGACTCGTTCCAGAAGTACTTTTACTTCCTGCAGTACGACCCGCGCGCGGACGCGGAGTTCGATCAGATCTTCGACCTCGTCACCACCAACGAAACGTATTTCTTCCGCGAGCCGGCGCAGTTGCAGGCATTCACGGAGGAAATCGTTCCCGATCTCCTCTCGCGCAAATCGGTGAAGAAGATTCGCATCTGGTCGGCGGGATGTTCATCCGGCGAAGAGCCGTACTCGCTGGCGATGCTGCTGGCGGAGGCGGGCTGGTATGACCACGCCACGTTCGAGATTTTCGCGAGCGACATCAATCAGCAGGTGCTCAGCAAAGCGCGCAAAGGGCAGTACCGCGAGAACGCGTTCCGCGCCACGACGCCGGCCATGCGCGAGAAGTACTTCACGCGCGACACCGAGACCACCTGGCGCGTGAAAGACGAGATCCGCAATCGCGTGTCGTTCGGCCGCCTCAATCTGTACGACGAAGCGCGCGTCTCGCTGTTAGGCCACCTCGACGTCGTCTTCTGCCGCAACGTCATCATCTATTTCGACGACTCGTCGAAAAAGGTGGTGGTGAGTAATTTCTACAACCGCCTCATCGACGGCGGCTATCTACTGCTCGGCCACAGCGAGTCGCTGATCTCGCTGTCGACGCAGTTCAAACTGCGGCATTTGAAGAACGACATGGTTTACCAGAAGTAGGTCGTGCCGCGCTGCAGCGGATAGGCGCCACGACTCAACGCGCTGGTTCGAAGAGCTCGATCGGATTCCCGTCCGGATCCAGCAACTGGATCTGCTTCCCGCCCGGCCCCGCTTCCATTGTGTTGCGGAATCGCAGGCCTGCTCCCGTGCAGGCCGCAATCATGTTGTCGAGACCTGAAACGCGCAGCACGATGCGATTCCAGCCGCCGGGCTCCTGGCGCTGCCCGTCCGCCATCGCGCGCGAGCCGGAGGCGCCGGGACCGCTCAGTAAAATGTGAAGCGGTCCGAGCGTGATCAGAGCAAAGGCGGGAAGCTGCTGATGTTCGACTTTGAATCCCAGGTGCTCGGTGTAGAACACAACCGCCCGAGCGACGTCCTTTGTTTGATACCGCACTCCGTGAAACCCCACGATGAAGCGGTCTGTGCCCGTGACTGAGCCGTTTTCACGTCGCGCTTCTTCCGCCATGAGTCATCCCTTTCGCACGGCGCCCGAATGCCGGTCGCGACAACGCTAATGGACGAAGCGCGCTGCCGCAAGTGGCGTACATTAGCGTCGGGAGGACGAATGACCCTTAGAGCGCTGACGCGGATTGTTTCCGGATGTGTGATGCTGGCCTGGCTCGGCTCGAGCGCCCTCGCTCAATCCACGATCACGGTCATTCATGCCGCCCGGCTGCTGGACGTGGGCACGGGTGAGATTCGCTCGCCCGCGGTTCTCGTCATCGAGGGCGATCACATTCTGGCGGTCAATCCATCAACGGTCCCGACAGCGGCGAATACGATCGATCTCGGAGATGTGACTTTGCTGCCGGGGTTGATGGACATGCACGTCCATCTGATGGACGAGCCCGACGCCGACTGGATTCGTCAGCGCGCCTACGAGACTCCCGCCACCTGGGCTTTGCGTGCCGCACGCAACGCAAAGCTTGCTCTCCAGAATGGGTTCACCACCGTACGGGACCTCGGTTCGAGTGGCTTCGTTGACGTTGCCCTCATGCGCGCGACCGACGATGGCTGGGTGGACGGGCCACGCATCTTTCCCGTCGGGCACTACATCACGGCCACCGGCGGCCACTGTGACCTGACCGGTTTCGCGCCCGGAATTCTGGAGCGCGGCTATGAGGCGGGCGTGGCCGACGGGCCGGACGAAATTCAAAAGGCCGTTCGCTATCAGATCAAGCACGGCGCGAAATGGATCAAGATGTGCGCGACGGCGGGCGTGTTCTCGTTCGAGTCCTCCATCGGGGCACAGCAGTATTCGGAAGCGGAATTGCGAGCCGGTGTCGAGGAAGCGCGCAGGCACGGCCTCCGGGTTGCCGCTCATGCCCATGGCACCGAAGGGATTCTTGCCGCAATTCGCGCCGGGGTCGTGTCGATCGAACACGGAACGATGCTCACAGACGAGGCGATCCGGTTGATGAAGGAGCGCGGAACATGGCTGGTGCCGCAGGCGCACTTCGACGACGGCATGCAGGATTTGTCCACACTCGACCCGATCGTCCGGAAGAAGGCGGAAGTGATCGCACCACTCGCACGCCGCAGCCTCGAAGCAGCGATCCGCGCGGGCGTGAAGATCGCCTTCTCGACCGACGGCCCGATGCCGGCCAATGATCCCTGGCGTGAGTTCGTTTCACTGACCAGGCGCGGCATGACACCGTTGCAGGCCATCCAGAGTGCGACCATCCGCGCGGCTGAGTTGTTGGCCGTCGAGGATCGTGGCCGGCTCGATGCGGGACTGCTGGCCGATGTCATCGCGGTCAAAGGCAACCCGATCCAGAACATCGAAGCGATGCAGTCCGTCGTGTTCGTGATGAAGGGCGGCAAAGTCTACCGCCGCCCATAGAAACCACCGGCAGGCCTCCGGTTTGGAGTTGATCCCGCGAGGGAACCCGGGGAACTCCGAGGTGGCGATCGCAATGCGTTGCCATGCTGTCGTCGTTGCCCCAGGTGACCTCACTCGTCGCCAGCGGTGGAGAACAGCCGTTGCCGAGCATCGCCGCGTCCATCGATACGCTATGCGGCGCTCGCGACGACTTTTTCACGGCGCGCATGGTCGGGTTTCCCCGTCGCCCGCTATTACCAAAGTGAGGGCGCCCTCCAATTTGCCTGCGGCTTCCGCCGCTCAGGGAGGGTCTCTTGCGCCGCTTCAAATCCGCTGTTTGTCTGTCAATCGTGTTGCTGCTGTCGGTGCCGTGTTTCGGCGCCGACGATGTTCGTACGACGCGTGACCGTTCGGGTCGTGATGTGCCGCCGCTGAAACGGCTCGTGCGCCGGATCGTGAACTTCTTCCCAACCACCTTCGGCGATCTGCTCGGCGATCCGCGACCTTAATACAGTCGCGGTACGTGACGCGTCGTCGCCCTGGCGCGTCACGGCTTCAGGCGTCTTCGAGCGGCAGGAACAGCCGCGTCGGACGCGATTCCGAAGCCGCCTTTGCAAATGCCCGCACGTGGCGAAGATGCCGCATCGCGACCTCGGTCGCAATCGGAGTCCGCAGGAGATCGTCCAGGTAGGCGATAGCGGTCAGTGTCGCCGCATGCAGGCGGATTTCGCGCGACTCGCGTAAGACCTGTTCAACGATCGCTCGCGCTGCGGCAACGTCGCCAAACGCGAGGTGTGCGTCCGCGAGGTACAGACCGACGATGCCAGCTTCCTCCACTAGCTTCAGATCAAGGAGCCTGCTGCGCGCACTGGACAGGCTCGCGCGTGCTTCGGCGAAGCGCCCGGTGGATAGCATCAGACACGCAAGAGCGGCTCGAGAACGCGCCGCCTCCACGTCAATCTGCAAGTTCTCGAAAATCGGCAGCGCGAGCATGAATTCGCGGGATGCTTCATCGTACCGTTGAAGCTCGGCTAGCGCCTGACCACGATTGCTGCGGACGATCGCGAGCGAGCGGAGACTACCGCGCGTCTCAAAACGATTTGCAGCGACTTTGTACGCCCTCTCTGCGTTCGCGAAATCCCGCCGCCGAGCCGCTATGTTCCCGCGCAACCACATACAGTCCGCGACTCGATCAGCTTCGCCCAGTCGCATGAAGTCTTTCGCGCACCGGTCCAGCAACACAGCGGCTTCATCGAGCCGATTCGTGTGGCTGTAGAGAATGCCCCGCGCAAACGCTAGGCTGATCCGATCCATTGCCAGCCCCGGATACGGCTCCACAACTTTGTCGGCGGCGTCGAGCGCGCGAAGCGCTCCCTCGTAATCGCCGAGGTGTTGCGCGGCGTTCGCAACCTCCTTCCACGCCTCTGCCTCCGCGCTCGCGATAGTCGCCTCCGTGTACTTCTCGCGAGGAACAGTCGTCGCAGCGGCCAGCGAAAAGTGCGCAAGCGCGGAGGCGAGATCGAGATCAACGTATGAGGCCGCCGACGCCGCCCGCGCAAGCTCGATTGCCATACCTACGGTGCGCCATTCACTCGGCACGTCGGCCTGCGAAAGCTGGTCGAGCGCGGCTTTGGTCAACGAGTGAACTACCGATTTTGCTTGCGCTTGCTCCGCAGCGACACGCCGGCCAACGTCCAGCATTTCGGCGATATCACGGGCGCGATGACGCCGCGTCCGGCTCATTGGTTGGTCGCCCCCGTGCGTGCGCGCTCGGCGTAGCGCCGGCGCGCCTGCTTTAGACACTCGCCGACGAGTTTTTCAGCGTAGCGCTCCGTCGTCTTCAACTCACGCGCGATCTCGGGGATCGTGTAGCCTTCGACGTAGCGCAATCGAAGCGCGAGCTGGCACCGCTCAGTCGCACAGCCAAGCGCCTCTTCCGCTGCGAGCCGGTCCGGCAGCATTTCCCGGACGCGGGCGAACTCCGGGTCGGCCCTGTCCTGGTAGTCCGCCGGTAGCGTCTCGCTGCGGGCGCGTCGCCGGCTGTACCAGAC
>JALYOB010000483.1 GCA_030857085.1 Acidobacteriota bacterium
CCGCGATCGCGGCGACGCTGGCCTGGGCGATCGCAGCGGTCTGCCGCCGTCGTCCCGGCCGTGTCTGGCCGCGCGCCTGGGTTCTCGCGCTCGCGTCGGTCAATACGCTCGTCAGCATCGCCGGTCTTGCCGCTCCTGACCGGGCATCACTGCTCGCATTCGCGGTTGCCGGTCTCGCGGCAACCGCGACTCTCGCACCGCGGCTGCTCAAGCTGCGGCCCGACAGCCCGCTCGTGCAGCGCGTTGCTCCGCTGAGCATGATCTTCGTCGCCGTTGCAATCCTGCCGACGACGTGCGCGGTGCGGCGCGCGATCGCGTCGCAAACGGAGCGTCGCGTGAATCGCCAGATCCAGCAGTTCCGCGTCTGGACGACCGAGATCAACGAGGTCACGCGCTACGACTGGCGGCGGCTGGAGGAGAGTCCCGACGCCGCACAGCGCGCCGTCGCGAAACTGAAGAACCTCGACTTCGCGCGCTCGATCGACGATCCCGACATGTGGCGCTGGGCCTCGATTCTTGGACAGGATGGGGAGCTCTCGTCGGCCATGCAGCAACTCAGTGATGCCGTCGTCGCCGGGTTCGCGCCCGAGCGCATCCCGCGCGTCTCGTCGCTGCAGGAGCCTGCGGTGCACTGGAGCGTGGCGAACAAGAAGTGGGAGTCGTACAGCCGTTTCGCGACGTTGAGCGAGATCACCGGCACGTACCACCACGAGCTCGGGAGTCGGTTCGCCGAGTTGCAGCCGCGCAATGTCGCCGCGGATCACGTGAAGCTCGCCGACTACCAGCAGCATTACGCCGGAAATCGTGAGACGCTCGCCACGCATCTGAAGGACCTCGACGCGTCGTGGTCGGACAACTGGGCCGCCGCGCGGGTGCCGGGCCATGAGGAGCTCACCGGTCGCAAGAACGTGTCCGTGCAGGAACTGCTGCGCACTCCGATTCTCGGCAACGGCGACGATGCGCTCGCGCCCGGCGACCTGCCGCGACTCAGCGCATTGCCGCTGGCAAATCTCAAACGGCTGTCGCGAGGCTCGCCCGGTTGCGAAAGCGGCGAGCGGCTCTATCATCCGTCAACCCCGACGGGCTGCCGCTGTGCGAGCTATGCGGAGAGGACATCCGAGTATTACCGGCTCGACTGCTACTCGTACGCGCCGGCTGTGACTGGAATGGGTGCGGACCTGCGCGTCGAGATGCGCGTCGTCTACCGATCCGCGCCGGATGCCGCGCTGTACGGGTGGAACGTCCCCGTCGAGATCTTCTTTCACTTCCTGGTTCCTCCCGGCGAGAACGCAGACAAATACCGCCAGACGGTCATGACCGGACTGGCCACGGTATCGCGCGAGCGGTCGCCCTGGACGGCACTGCCGGACCAGAACCGCGGCGCCTCGTTCGCGGATGGCTTCCGGATCCCGACGAACAACGGGACGGTCAGCGTGCGGCCGGAGATGGTGACGTTGAACGGCTTGACGCCCGAGCTGTCCGCACTGCAGGTGCGCGCATTCCGGAGCGGCAAACCTCTCTACGGGAGAAGTGGATCATGACGAACGAGACCGAGAAATTCACCATCGACTGGGGCCTGAACGAAGACACCGAACCGCGCGCTGACGATGTGCGCCTGATCGAGGCCGGCCGGACGTTCGAAGCGCCGCTTCCGGTCGACTCTCCGCCGGGCGCTGAGACGACAGAGGTGCAGGCGCCGTGGCAGCCGTCGCGGGAACCGGAGGCGTTCACCCCGCACGAAGAAACGTTCGATGCGGCGGACTTCGAGGAGAGCCACGACGAGCCGTTCGATCGCCCCGGAACCGACAAGGTCGGCATCGTCGGTGGCAAAGGTACAGGGAAGAGCTACCTGTTTCAGGCGATGGTCTACAGGACATTCGCCGGGAGGCATTCGGGCGCTCTCACCTGGTACCTCGAACGCGATGCGATGCAGCTGTTCATGGCGAAGGAGCAGCCCGATGGGAGGGGCGGCATCAAGACCGGCACAGCGCGCGCGATGAACCGGGTCTCGTTCATCAAGAAGTATCAGAACTGGCAGCGCCTGCCGTTCACGATGAAAGAGGAGCAGCACTGGTACCGGCTTCGTCTTCCGTATCGAACGGGATGGCTCGGCGGCGTTCGGTCCGCGCTCGACGTGGAGTTTTTCGATGGCTCGGGTGAAGGATTTTTCGGCGCCGGCAGTGTGACCTCGGCCGATCGGGCGCTGTGGGAGAGAAATTACGCCGCCGCGAGCGTGATGGTCTTTTGCCTCCCGTTGTGGGCCGCGTTTCCCGATTCTTCGATCAGTGACCACGACGCGGAGTGGCGCGACATGATGCTCGAAGACTTCGAGCAGGTCGTGCAGAACTACAGTGCGATTCGCCGAGACCGTCCGGTCAGCAGCATCGTCGCGCTGACGATGTCCGACGACAGGCGTGGCGCACTGCGCACACTGCGCGATCGCTGGATCTCGCCGTTCATCGACTCACCGCACACGTACCTGAAGCAACTGCGCAAAGGCAGCGGCGTCGCACGTTATCTCGCGAACGCACGCCTCGTCTCCGAGGCTCTCCACGAGGAGTTCGAATCGTCGGGCGATCCGCGCGTCAGCAACATTCCGCAGCGGCTCGACTTCGGTCGCGGCAAGCCGTGGATCGTGGCGTTGAGCGCGATGGAAGGCGTTCGCCTCGACGAGCTCGAGCTGAAGTACGAGAACCCGGACGATGCAGCGCGCGCACGTGAAGCGAGAAGTGCCGCGCCGACGCCCGTTCATGTCGAGCTCCCGCTCCTGCTCGCGCTGTGCGAGCGGGAAAACGCGTTGATGTAGAGGCAGCGCATCGTGACCGTTCATGCGACATCGCTTTCGGTGTACCGCGGCCAGTCGCGCAGCGGCGACGGCGAAGGACCCGGACAGGCGATCCTGCGCGGCGAGCAGTATCTGCACGTCGACAGGGAGTTGTATGAGTCGGAACTGCTCGACGCGATCCGTTCCTGGATGACGCTCGATTCCGACCCTCTCGACCATCAGCGTCTCAACGACCGGCTCGAGTCGTGGTCGCTGTTTTCATTGCGCGACTATCTGTTCGTCGTGCGGCTCGTGTCGGCAGGCCGTTACGACCAGCGCGCCGCCTATTTCTCGCATGCGCGTGTCTGGAAGCGTTCCTCGCTCCCGCGCACGTTCGACCCCGGCCTGAACCTCGGCCGCGAGACCGCGTTCGCGCAGCCGTGGCGCGATCAGGATGCAGTTCCACCCGAAGCGCTCGAAACGCTGTCGTCGCTGGTTCGCCCGCAGCAGATCAAAGAGGAAGCGGAGACGGCCTCACTGTTTCTCGCGCACCTGTTTCAAACGATGACGCAACAGAGCGCGCTGATCATCACCGCGCCGGTTGCCGAGTTTGCGAGCGGCAGCGCGCTGCACGCGCTCGTCAGTTTCGCGCGCGGCGGACTCCCCGCCGAAGTCCGCGACCCATGCCGCATTCGCGTTTATTCGCGCATCCCCGACAAGTTCCTGCGGCACCTCGGCACGCATCTCCTGGTCGTCCCGGAACCCGCGGCCGCCGACGCGGTCGCCGCCCGTTCTTCGGCGACGCTCCTCGACCGGCGTGGAAACAAAGTCATGGGGAAAGACCTCGATCCGCGCTTTCTCGACTACGCGCGCTGGGTCGTCGAGCGTGCGACTGCGCTTCCGGACGGCCTGGCGCAATTCAGTGCCCGCTATGCATTCCGGCCGCACGAATTCGCGCCCGGAGAAAGTGCGCGCGCGTCGGTGCAGATCACATACAACGTCGCATCCGCGCTGACCGCCGGCGAGCACAAAGCACTGATGACGTATTTGCCATCGGCGGCGACGGCGTTCGGTCCGGGGCTCGACTGGAATCGCTTCATCGCGGACGACGCGTGGCAACAGTTCCCGCGCGAGCTGCTGCTGGACCGCCTGCTGTCGAGCAGCGACGCGGCCGCGGAAGGAGAGCGGGAACTGCTGCGGACGATCGCGGCGAAGGCGTCGCGTCTCGGGAT
>JALYOB010000484.1 GCA_030857085.1 Acidobacteriota bacterium
ACATACAACTCCGGCGGCTTGTTCGTGTACGAATAAACGTCCGCGAGAGTCGTTCCATCCGGCGACATCACCGCGTTGTGAAACCCGGCGCTGGCCGTGAGCTTCGTCATCGCGCCGCCGCTCACCGGCATCCGGTACAGATGCCGCTCGAACGGCGATTCCATGCTCGTCGTGAGGTAGAAGTTTTTCTTGTCGTCCGAGAACGCGACGTCATCGATCTCGTACTTGCCCGTCGTCAACGCGCGCGGCTCGCCGCCGGCGTACGGCACGCTGTAGAGCTGCAACCAGCCGCTCTGCTCGGAGATCAGCCAGACGGTGGAGGTGTTCGGGATGAAGCCCGCCTTGTTGTCTTCGAGCCACTGCACCCACGCCGGATCGTGTTCGTGAAACAGCACGCGCGTCGCCGCCGTCGCCGGATCGAACGCGAGCAGCCACCAGTCTTTGTTGTCGTTCGCGCGCACCGGCAGCACGGCGTGCGCACCATCGTCGGACCAGAACAATCCCGCGAGCTCGACGTCCCGCTCCTGCGGCTCTTTCGTCTCCGTCTTCTCCGCCGTGGCTTCGGTCGCGTTCTGCGTCACCGACTGCGTTTTTGCGCCGGTTTTCTGAGCATTTTCGTCATTCTGCGGCGTCGCGGGCTTGAGGCCATGTTTGAGCCACTGCACCTTGCCGTCGACGGTGGAGATGCTCGCGACGCGGGACGCTTCCTGCACGTCGCCCACTTTCGTGCGCGCCGGAAGGTCGGTCGTGTAGCCGGTCGCGGTGACGTACGACGGCACCACCGGCCGCTTCGCTTTGTCCGCCTCGACGCCGATGAAAGCAATGACGTACCTGCCGTCGGGCGTGAGCTCGAGGTCGGAGACCGACTCGCCGCTTTTCAATTTCAGCGGCGCGATCGCGAGCTCTTTCTTCCTCTTCTCGTCTTCTTCTTTCTTCTCCGCCGCGCGCCGCCCCAACACCTCGCTCAGTTTCTTCGCCTCCTCGGCCACCCACTTCTGACTGGCGGTGCGATCTTTGTTCTCGTCGTCGAACAGCGTGACGTTCGGACCTTTGTCGTTCGCTCCGACGATGTTCGTCTTCTGCTCGATCGTGCCGTCCTGCAGCGAGACCACGAAGAGGTTGTTGCCGCGCACGAACGTCACGCGGTTCTCCTCCCGCGTGAACCGCGCATTCGACTCCGCCTCGGTCGTCTTTGTGATCGCGCGACGCTTTCTGGCCGCGCTGTCGTAGAGAAACACGTCGCCGTTGTCGACGTACACCGCGCGCTTGCGATCGCGCGTCCAGCGGCCATTCACCGGCGGCGCATCCTTCGCTTCTTCGTCGGACAGCTTGCGCAGCCCCTTGCCATCGCGCCCGGCGACGTACGTGTCGAACTGCTCTTCGGTGGGATCCGAATACTGCTTCCACTGAAAGTAAACAAGTTGACCATCGCGCGACCAGCGGACGTTGCGCGGCGCATAGCCGGTCAGGCCGGGACCGCGCATGATCGTGTCGACGTCGAGGCGCGGCGCGTCCTGCGCGAGAAGGGAAAGGGAGAGGAGAAGAGCGACGGAAGAGAGAAGGCGTTTCATCGGAACGGCGATGATAGTGCCGCGCGGTCGCGCGCGCGGCACCGTTCACCAGACCGTCATCGCAATGCGGACCGGCCCCTCATCCGCCCTTCGGGCACCTTCTCCCCGCATCGCGGGGAGAAGGCCTACCTGCCACGCCTTACCCTGTTTCCCCTCGCCTCGCTTGCGTGGAGAGGGGCTACCTGCCACGCCTTACCCTGTTTCCCGTCGCCCCGCTTGCGGGGAGAAGCGCTACCTGCCATGCCTTGCCCCTGTTTCCCCTCGCCCCGCTTGCGGGGAGAGGGTGGCGCGAAGCGCCGGGTGAGGGGCCGCGCCACCGCGCTGACTCAGCGATGAGCCCAGCTCCTCATCGAAAGACTGCGTTGGCGCGCTCGTCCGCAAGGATGGCCGACCACGCGCGATTGAGTTCTTTCACTGCATCCGTGGCGATCACATACGCCTTCTGAGAGTAGCGGCGGCGGTAGTGCAGCACGCCGTCCGCGAACGTGGAGACGCTCGAATACTCGACGTGCGGCGTCTTCGCTTCGACCTTCTCCGGCAGTTCGTCGAGCTTCGCATTCGCAGGCATGCGGATGTCGACCTCGTCGAGCTGCAGCGACGGACCATCCGTGACGTACGCGTACGCACGATCGGCCTTGACGATCCCTTCCGACTTTTCGCCGACGATGCGCGGGCGGACAAGGAGCATGTCGGCGACGCGCTTCGCGTACTGCGGCGCGTTGATGCTGTAGCGGATCACGAGATCCTGCTCCGGCTCGTCGAGGTGCTCGATCGTGACGTCGGCGGTCGTGTAGTTGGTGAGATGCGCGGAGAGGTTCGTCTCGATGCGGCGCACACGCTCGGCGAAGGTGAGCGCCTGCAGCGCGCCGCGCATCGATGCGGCCATCGAGCCGGTGCGCGTCTCTTCGATCGTGCCGCTGAGCGTTCCATGCTCGTCGAGCTGCAGCTTCGCAACACGGCGCAGCTGGCTTGCATCAGGGGCGTGCGCGGGAAGCTCGATCAGCTCGCCGCCATCCTTGGTAACGATGAGACCGCGGCTCGCCTGGAGGTATTCGGGCAGCTCGCCGTACGGCGTGAGCGTGCTGGTCGGATCGAACAGCAACAGCTTGCCCAGACGGGGGTGATCGATGACGGCGGGCATGCCTTTGGAGGTTGCGGCGGAAACCGGAATTGCCGCGATGACGTGATTGAACGCGCTCATCGACGGCAGTTGCGGATCGGTCGTGCCGCGGTCGGTGTGCACGAGCACGTACATCGCCTCGATGCCCGCTTCTTTCAGCATCGTGCGCAGCAGCGTGACTTTGTCTTTGCAGTCGCCGAAACGCTTGCTGAAGATGTCGCCGGCCGCATGCGGCTGATAGCCACCGATGCCCACTTCGACCGCGACGTAACGAACGTCGCGCTGCGCGAAACGGGCGAGCGGCTTGATCGGATCGCTCGCGCCACTGGTCAGCTCGCGCACCTTCGCCTGCAATGCAGGAGTCGAAGCCGTGCGCTGCGCGGCGAGCGATGCGTACCAGCGCGCGAGGCCGGCCCAGTCGAGCGCTTTCGCGCCGGGAGGAACGAAGTCGAAGCCGGCGCGCGCCGCGATCGAAGCAACCGTCGGACGGCGCGGTTCGTCTTTGATCGCGGGCACCGAACGCACTTCGAACGTATTCGCACCCATGGGCGACACCGGCGCGTGATTCAGCCAGCGCGCCTCGTACGTCCACGCCGTCGGCAGCGTGACCTGAAAGCGCGCCACCATCACCGGAATGTCTTCCTGGAAATGCCACGCGGACTGCAGCAGATACGGCCGCTCGTTGCGCTCGTATTCGAACGCCACGACGCTGCCCACTTCCGCCGGAATGCGCAGCACTTTCATGCGCGCGTCGGTGAAGAGCTCGTAGTCGCCGGCATTCGCCTCGACCGCGTCTTTCTCTTTGACCGTGTACTCCTGCCCCGCGCGATCGATGCTCCAGCCGCGCATTGCACGCAGCTTCGTATCGCCGTCGAACCAGACGGCGACGTACGCATCTTCGCGTCCCGCGGGGGTGAGGATTTTCACGACGCGGCGATGACGGGAGGTGATGGTGCCTTCGTTCGCGACGGTGAGCGCCGTATCGTCGAGGAGGACGATCGAGCGCGCATCATCGGCGGGCGGAAGCTGCGCCGGAATCGCGGCGCGGACCCAGTCCGGCACTCCGGCCAGCGCGCTCGACGCGAACGCGAACAACGTCAGTGCGAGCGCTGTGAGGCGCGCGCTCATTTCGCCGCTCCTGCCGGCTCGAACACGAGCGGCTGCTGGTCGGCGGTCGTGATCGAACTGTAGAAGCGGCGCAGCGCCGGATAGTGCTCCGAGCCGTACAGGAGACCGGTGGTGGTGGCGGTGCGCGAGAACGTCACCACGTTCCCTTCCTGCTTCGTCGTGGACGTGTACTTCAC